>PWFL01000016.1 GCA_003553825.1 Candidatus Iainarchaeum sp. | reverse complement strand
AGTACCAGGAAGTAAAGAAATTCTTCAAAGACAGATACAGCGATCTGGACACCGCTGCGGAAGAGAATTCAAGAGATCCCTACACCACCTTGATCAGCTGCATTATCTCTCAGAGAACAAAGGAAGAAAGAACAAAACAAGCTAGTAAGAGATTATTCAGTAAAGCTGATTCTCCCGAGCAGATGGATAAATTATCCCAACAAGAGATAAAGGAATCCATAAAACCGGCGGGCATGTACAACCAGAAATCAAAGAGAATAAAACAAACTACAAAGCAGATACTCGAAGAATACAATGGAAAAGTACCAAAATCAAGAGTAGAACTGATGAAACTACCAGGTGTAGGTTACAAGACCGCGGACGTGACCAGGTGCTTTGGATTTGGAATAGAAACAATACCAGTCGATACACATGTGAATAGGATACCGAAGAGACTAGGATGGGTTCCTGAAGATTCATCGAAAGAACAAGTAAAGGAAAAGCTTGAAGAAATTACCCCAAAAAACGAAAGAGGGTTCTTCCACGTAGCACTAATTCACTTTGGAAGAGATATCTGCCTGCCAAGAAAACCGAAGTGCGAAGAATGCCAATTCACCGATTTCTGTGACTACTACAAGGAAAATATAAAGAAATAAAGATTAAAAGGTCTCCAATATGAAAAAGAGACCTCTATCGCCTCTATAACTTTCTTAAGATCTCTATATCTCGTCTAGAGTTTCCTTCATGAATTTTACCGCATCTTCATTGTCAGCGGCGAATCCGAATCCAGATTTATACGTCTTCTCCTGGTCATCGTTGTAAAATCCTTTGGAGAAATTTATGAATTCGGTTTCTCCCTGTTCTCCAGTTACTTTCTTCCTGGAGACTTCAATGAAGTTATTTCCGTAGTCAAAAGTCTTTTCTTTGATTGTTTCATATTCCGCCATTATAAATCACCAACTAAGTTATTGTAACAAACAGATATAAAAACCAGGTGTTTTTTATCTATTCAAGAGAAACCAAAGTGAAAACCAATTCATATTAAAACCCCGTGAAAAAGAATCTAAAGATCAACATGAATAACAAAAAATACGTAGCTTCCTTCAAAGAGATAACTTCGGAAGAAAAAGCACTAGTAGGTGGAAAAAACCCCAACCTAGGAGAACTATCAAACAAAATAAAAGTACCCGTTCCCCCAGGATACGTGGTTACCACCCAAGCCTACAGAGAACACCTGGACGAAAACAAACTCGTTAGAAGAATAAGAGAAGAACTAAAGAAACTCGAAGACCCGGAAGACACTGAAAAGCTCCAAGAAGTAGGGAAAAACATAAGGAAGATGATCAAAAACGGTGAACTACCCGAACAGGTGAAAAAACAAGTAAGGAAAAAACACGAAGAACTCAAAAAAGAACTTGGAAAAGAACCAGAAGTAGCGGTCCGATCAAGCGCCACATCAGAGGATCTGAAAGGAGCTAGCTTCGCAGGACAACAGGACACCTACCTGAACGTGAAAGGAATAGAAAATATCCTGGAAAAAGTTAAAGAATGCTTCGCATCCCTATACACCAACAGAGCAATATACTACAGAGAAAGAAAAAATTTCAACCACATGGACGCTGCACTATCCGCAGCAGTACAGAAGATGGTTGACTCCGAATCCTCGGGAGTAATCTTCACAATAGATCTTAGAGATGGAAACACGGACACCATAACCATAGAAGGATCATGGGGACTTGGAGAATACATAGTAAAGGGAACGGTCACACCGGACACCTACTTTCTGGATAAAGAAACACTCGAAATAAAAGAAAAGAAAGTAGCGGAGAAGGAAAAACAACTCGTTAACAACCCTGAAGGAGGAACTCAGGAAAAGAAAGTTCCTGAAGAAAAGAAAAACAAACAGATACTAACCGATGAAAAAATACAAAAACTAGCACGATACAGCAGAGAGATAGAGAAACACTACGAATTCCCACAGGACATAGAATGGGCGTTCGACAAAAAACAAAAACAATTATACATCCTACAATCCAGACCAGAAACAGCCTGGTCCGAAAAACAAATAGAAAGAAAGAAAAAAGCCAAAGGAGAAGTAATTCTCAAGGGAATGGCAGCCAGTCCAGGCATAGGACACGGGAAAGCTAGAGTAGTGGACGATTTAGAAGAACTCGACAAGGTTGAGAAAGGAGACATACTAATAACAAAAATGACCAATCCTGACATGGTTCCAGCTATGAGAAGAGCATCAGCTATAATCACTGACGAAGGAGGATTGACCTGTTTTACTGGAGATACAAAGATATTAACTTCAAAAGGCTTTATGACAATGAAACAAGGATATGAAGAAATTGAAAAAGGAAAAGATTTTGAAATATTATCCTACGACTATAAAAACAAAAAACCTGAATGGAAAAAAGTAATAAAGGCTAGTTCTAGAAGGATGAAAGCAATTGAGATCTCTACTTCACAGAAGGGGACAACAAACAAAAATAAAATAGGTATAACTCCCGACCATAAGATCTACACTTACAAAGGCAGAGAGCTAATAAAGAAAAAAATGAGGAAAGTACTTAATAACGAAGAACACATTGCTTTAGTAGATAGCATTCCAAGCAAGAAAGAGCAAAAAAGCTCTGAAAAGGCGTCTAAAATAGCTTACTTAGCAGGGGTAGTGCTTACTGATGGATATACCTTTTCGAATAAGAGAAGAGGTGCTGTGATAATAACTCAGAAAGAAACAAAAGAAAAAGAGGAGTTTATAAATCGATTCAAGGATTACTTCAAAGATTTATTCAATTATCAGCTTAAAGAGCGTATTAAAACTTCTTCAGGGCAGCTCGGAGACAGGGAAGTAAATGGGACCGCAAAAGACTTTGCCTGCTATAAAAGAGACCCTGCTGATCTATTCATAGATATAGAAGAGAATCTAGATAAATGGGTACTTAACCAAAGCAAAGAGAATTGCAAGAAATTCCTCGCGGGAATGCTAGATGGAGACGGCTCTATACATAGGAATAGGATCCACTTGTATATTCAGAAAGACCATGTTCTACAAGGAGCCGTTCTCGCATGCTTAAGGCTGGGAATAGTGCCCCAAGTTACCACTAACAGAAATATTTGGAATGTGCAGATTCTTGAAGCACAGGAAGAATTAATTGAAGAGGCTTCAAGAATAGAAGGAGAAACTTGGGAAAAACAGCTGGGCACAAAACTATTTCCCGCAAAACAACTACTGAGGGATGTGGTAGACGAAGTAAATTACGAAGGAAAAATAAAGCCATACGTAAGGAAAAACCTGTTAATAGGGTCTAAAGCCCTAAAAAACAAAGTAATACCTCTAGCTGAAGGAAATCTCAAACATAATTTTGAAGAGGTGCTTAACTCAAATATCAGGTTTTATAGAGTATCAAAAAACAAAGATTTAGGTGAAAGAAAGGTTTACAATTTTGAAGTAGATGAAGAAAAGGAAATGGAGAAAAACTACATAGTTTTCACTAGTAGATACACACCTCTACTTGTCTCCAATAGCCATGCTTCTATAGTATCCAGAGAACTGGGAATATCCTGCGTGGTTGGCACAGGAGAAGCCACAGAAAAAATAAAAGATGGAGAAATAATAAGCGTTGACGGAACACACGGAGAAATATTCAAAGGAGTGGTGGAATCCGAAGAACACGAAGAAGAGGAAAAACCAGTACCCGAGACAGATACCAACATCTACGTTAATCTAGGAGTTCCTGAAATAGCTGAAGAAGTATCTAAAAAACCAGTGGACGGAGTAGGTCTCATGAGAGAAGAATTCATACTGGCAACCCATGTCAAAGAACATCCATTATCACTCATAGAAAAAGGAGAACAGAAAAAATTCATTAAAAAACTCAAACAAGGAATACTAAAAGTCGCAAAAGAATTCCACCCAAGGCCCGTTGTGCTTCGACTCAGCGACTTCAAAACAAACGAATACAGAAGATTAAAAGGAGGAGCAAAACACGAACCGGAAGAAAGCAATCCCATGATAGGATGGAGAGGATGCTCAAGATACACCTCCGAAAAGTATCAGCCAGCATTCGAACTCGAACTAAAAGCAATAAAACAAGCACGAAAAGAATATGAAAACATACACCTAATGCTCCCGTTCGTTAGAACCCTGAAAGAGATCAAAGAAACTGAAAAACTGATGAAAGAACACGGACTGGAAAGAGGAAAAGATCTAAAGATATGGATGATGGCTGAAGTACCTTCGAATGTTCTTCTAACTGAGGAATTCGCTGAACACTGCGACGGGTTCTCAATAGGAACAAACGACCTAACACAGCTAATACTAGGAGCAGATAGAGACTCGGAGCTACTCGCTGAACTAGGAGCATTCGACCAGAGAAACAAAGCGGTTAAAAAAGCAATCAAGATAATAATAAACAAGGCCCACGAAAAAGGAAAAACAGTAAGCATATGCGGACAGCTACCAAGCATATACCCGGAATTCTCAAAGTTCCTGGTAAAGCACGGAATCGACTCAATATCAGTCAACCCTGACACGGTTGAAAAAGTCAAGAGAATCGTGGCGAAAGCCGAGGAGGAGGTAAAATGAATGCGAAAAAAGAATCCGAAGACATAGTGTCCGGAAGAAGAGATTTCTCGGAAAGAACCGAAAGAATAACCGAGTCCCCAATAAGAAGAATAGCAAGATTACTAGAAGAGGCGGGAGAAAAAGAATCAATAATAAGCTTTGGAGGAGGAGCACCAAGCCTAGCACCACCAAAGGACTCAATGGAACACGTAGCAAAAAAGATAAAGGAAGAATCACAGAAATCCGTATCATATTGCTCTACACCAGGCTCCCTCAAGACAAGGAAAGCCATCACCAAAGTAATAGAGAAAGAAGAAGATGTGCAAGTAGATCCTGAGAAAGAAATAACACTAACCCACGGAGGAACACAAGGACTCTACGCAACACTACAAACACTTCTGAATCCAGGTCAAGAAGTAATAGTACAGGACCCGGAGTACGTTGGATACCCTGAAACAATAAAACTAGCAGGGGGAAAACTCAACAGAGTAAAAACCACATGGGAAGAGGACTTCCAGATGACTCCGGAGAAAGTCAACGAGGCAATAACCAAGGACACAGAAGTAGTGATGATTATATCACCGGACAACCCAACAGGAAGAATGCTAACCGATGAAAACCTCAAAGGAATAGTGGAAATAGTCGAAGACGAGGACCTATGGCTCATAACAGACGACATATACAAGAGCATAATATACGAAGACAAAGAATTCACCAACTCAAGGCACTTCGGAGCAAGAGAAAACACAGTCACATGCAGCAGCTTCTCAAAAACCGCCTCAATACCAGGAATGAGACTAGGATACACCTACGGACCAAAAGAAGTCATAAAGAACATGACCCGTTTACTACAGTACGAAGCACTCTGCATAGCCAATCCACCTCAACTATTCGCACAGCACTTCCTTAGAGAAAAAGGAAAATACAAGAGAAAATATATAAACGAAACAGTGGTACCCACATACAAACACAGAAAAGACATTATGAAAGAGGAACTGGAAGATAAACTACCAAAAGCAGGATTCAGCGAACCATCAGGAGCCTTCTACTTCTTCGTCGACATGAACCCGTACATGGAAGGATTCGAGGACGAAGAAGACCTATCCACAACACTATACGAGGAAGAAGAAGTAGTAGTAATACCAGGAGGATACTTCGGGAACGAAGGAAAGAACCATGTTAGATTCACATTCGTATCCGAACCAGAAGAAAGAATAAGAGAAGGTATAACTAGAATAAGTGAATTTCTAAAATCTTAAATAGCACTATAATTAAAACAACAACTACATACCCGCATAGCCCCGTGGTGTAGCGGTCAAGCTCCTCATCAATACTTAAATCTAGAAAATGAAGATGGGAGCTACGTAAAAGCATTGCAGGCCCTGGACCTGCCGACAGCGGTTCGAATCCGCTCGGGGCTATCTCATATCAACATCCAATTCTTTACTCTTGATACCTTTACTGGGCCTCAGAGGATAGGTCTCTCCTTCTACCATCAACACCATCTCACTCAAAGCCTTATTAATAACCAAAGTATACTCGGATCTCTCTCCATTTTTTTCAATGAAATTCTCTGGATTTTTCCCACGACCAGGTCTAAGTCCTCCGTACAGAGCAGCTCTTAAAATCTCCTTGGGCTTGTATTCTTCAATCGATATTTTGAACTCCTCATCAGGATGCTTCTCTCCTTTACCGTATCTTTCATTTAACCTGGAGTCAAGTATCTGCTTGTACCTCTTAACTCCTTCCCCGTTCGGATGAGTAGTGGCTATAGTTACATCTTTATTCAAACTATTCGTTCCACTATCTTTCCTTCTCATATCTTTCATTTAATCGCCTTGGGTGAACCCGGGCAATTGATCGCCCTTCCTATTCAATTTCCTTAATTGATCCGTTACTTAAATAATTAACGAAAAAGTTGTAAAAAAACTACAAGAACATAGAGCAAAGACTAAACAAAATTTAATAATCCGCAGGTAAATAAACACTTTACAACGGAATCCACAACCAATTAATACAGAGAACAATCCAACAAAAAAATAAAAGAAACCGAATAATCGGAAAAATACAAGGGTCCGTGGTCTAGTGGTTATGACATCGCCTTCACACGGCGAAAACCAGGAGTTCGAATCTCCTCGGACCCATAATCCATAAAAAATAGAAAAATAGAGTAATGCTAAACAAAATCCCAATAAAAATAATCAATCGTACCCAAACATTTAAATAACTGTACTCACTATAACCATATAATTAAACCCCCAGTATGAACTGCTCCCCAAAGGGCAGGTAAATACTGGGTTTCCCACCCTCTTTTTTTAAACATATTCAACCAAGGTTAATCCTAAAAATATCCAACTCTATTACAGATTTTTAAAATCTACTGCAAGTTTTTTAAAGTTTGTTCACCAGAAAACTATACAGGAGAATAAAATGACACGGGCAGTAGTATTCATTGACGGAAACAATTTCTACCACAACACTCAAAAAGAAGGGTTGAACCCCAACAAGATAGATCTCCGGGAGTTAAGCAAATTCGTGTCAAACGCCTTTAACTGTGAATGGAAAGAAACAATTTACTACAACTCGATTCCAGACATAACCCATGACAAGGAAAAATACCACTCCCACCTAGGATTCTTGAACAGCTTGAGGTACCTGCCCAACTTCACTGTAAGAACCAAAAAACTTCAGACACCATCCGACAAGACACTGGAAAAGAAAAAAAATGAACTAATCCGGAATATGGATCTATGCATGGAATGCACTTCCCAAATAGAAGAAGAATATCTAAAACACCTGGAAGACCTGACAAAGAAAGAAAAAGGAATAGATGTGATGATAGCAACCGATATGATGAAAAAAACACTCGAAGACGAATGTGAACGAATTATATTAGTAACAGGAGACTCACAATACGTGCCCATACTGAAACTAATAGAAGAACAAGATAAAAAACCCGCTACTTCCTTTGTATTCGAAGGATACGCCAACGAACTCAGAGAAGAATTCGATTACCACGTTCTCAGAAAAAAAGATTTGAAGAATGAGTGCTACTATACAAGGATAGAAGAAGAATAGGAAAATATAAATATCAAGAAACAATTAAAATCCGAGAAATGCTCCGATAGTCTAGTGGCCAAGGATTCGAGCCTCTCGCAATCTTCTTAGAAAAAAGATTGATCAAAACAAATTTTTAGAAAAAGTTTGGCAAAAAGATTCCTAGGGATTGGAGATAGCTCGAGACCCGGGTTCAAATCCCGGTCGGAGCATTTTATTATTTCTGTTTTTTCTGATCAACTGATTTTTGATCTATCCGTAAAAATTTTAATCAATCTTCATCGAATGATAAAAAATCAACGAAATTTACATACATTTAAATATTTCGAGTGATTAATTCTACCTCATGTATCCAAGAAAGGACATAGATGAGAAAGATATCGCGATAATAAAAGAGCTCAGAGAAAACGGAAGAGCGAGCTACAGAGAAGTAGCTGAAAAACTAGATGTATCTCCAGGAACAGTTAGAAACCGAATAAACGAACTTGAAGAAAGAGGAGTAATTAAAAGCTACCACGCAGTAGTTGACTGGGATAAACTAGGATACAACGTGACCGCTATAATAGGGATAGAGATAAAATCACGTTCACTCGAACAACTAATAGATAAATTAAAACCCAACCCAGAAGTTTACGCGGTATACGCTACCACAGGACAATATGATCTATTTGTTGGTATTAAATGCAAATCAATGCAAGATCTAGATAATTTCATAAAAAATGAACTAGCACACCCATCCATAGCGAAAACAACTACATTTATAGTTCTAGATACAGAGAAAGAAGCCAGAACCTTTCTGGAAGAAGAATAGGTTTCCCCCTTCTAGTCCCCCCATTCCATTGAAATGAATTTAAAAGACGGGTTCTTTTAATTCCACAGGAACGGAAAAAAGAAAAGTGATCGAATGGTTAGATTAGGATTCGACGACGTGAAAGTAATCTTCAGGGATTTCGGTGAAGTAATGATGTACTTCTCCTCAGCATTTCTACTACCCATTGCTGTATCTCTGATCTACATGGAAGGAGCAACCAAACTAAACTACTACTTAATACCGGCAATACTGACATTCACTCTTGGACTGTTACTAAATAGGTTATTCCACACTAATAAAGATACGAAGAAGACACATGCATTCAGCATGGTGGTAATAGCATGGTTCATACTACCTCTATCCGGAGCAATTCCCTACATGATGCACGGAACAGGACCGGGGAACGCTTACTTCGACTCGGTATCGGCATTCACCACCACTGGACTCACCCCGATCAGAGACCAAGGAACCTATCCAAATAGTCTGATGTTCTGGAGAAGCACACAGGCCTGGATAGGAGGTGCAGGTATAATATTACTAGCATTGATCGGAATATTCACCTACATAAAATCCTATGAATTATACAAAGCAGAGGGAAGAGAAGAAAGGCTTAGGCCAAGCATAAAAGGCACTGTTAAAAGAATATGGTGGGTGTACATACTTCTAACTTCCTTTGGAGTGATATTATTATTGCTCTCTGGGATGACGCCTTTCCAGTCAATAAACTATTCAATGAGCGCTATAAGCACCAATGGAATGGACATGGCATGGGGTCAACTAGCAGAAATGAACAACATAATGGCAGAAGCCTCAATAGCAATTATAATGCTACTAGGATCATTCTCATTCTACATACACTATCAGTTCCTGAAAAAGAAATGGAAAGCCTATCTGGGAGATATACAGGTTAAACTAACAGTCATACTCCTACTACTCGGAGTAATGATGACTCTACCTTCCTTCATGTCCATGTACGGAGCCTCGGACGGAATAAGATATTCAACATTCCACACTACCTCCGCTATAACCGCGGGAGGATTCCACTCCGAGTTCGGATTAGAATGGACCGAGTCAATCAAAATGACTCTCGCACTGCTAATGGTCATAGGAGGATCAGCTGGATCCACCGCAGGAGGACTAAAAATAATCAGGTTCTGGATATTCCTCAAAGCAATATACTGGAAGATAAAGGAATACGCACTACCAAGAAGAGCACACTTCTCAAGAAAAATAGAGGGAGAAGAGGCATCGGACCAACAACTAAGCACTACTTACATATTCATACTGCTTTACATTCTATTCATAGTACTTGGAGCATTCGTAATAACCCACGCGGAGCCAGATGTATCAACCGGAGACGCTTTATTTACAACCTCTTCATCCCAGGGAAACGCCGGGCTGATGATAGGCGTGGTGGAGCCAGGAATAACCAGCATAACCAAAGGAGTCCTGGTATTCAACATGATCGTGGGAAGAATAGAGATAATACCAATACTGCACGCGATAGGGTTCCTGCTCAGATATAAAAAGACCCCTTCCCTAAAAACATCAACAAGACTCTAAATCAAAATAATCAAGAAAAAACAGAAGGTGAACAAAATGTACATCATAGTAATAGGCGCGGGAAAAATAGGCAAACACTTAACACGAGTCCTGATAGAAGAAGGACACGACGTAGTAGTAATCGATAGAGACGGAGACGTATGCCACGAAGTAGCCTCCGAATACGAAGCACTAACAATCAGAGGAAACGCAACCAGACCAGAAGTACTGGAAGACGCGGGGATATCAGAAGCGGACTCAGTAATAGCACTAACCGGAGCGGACGAAACAAATCTAGTAGTAGGGATGATAGCCAAGCAAATGGGAGCAGAAGAAGTAGGAATAAGGCTAGGAGCCACACACTACAATGAAGAAGTACTCCACAAACTAGGAATAGACAGAGCAATCTATCCAGAAGCAAACGCAGCAGGATACATCTCACAAGTAATAACAAAACCAGAAGTAGTTAACCTCTCTTTCTTAGAAAAAGGACAGGCAGTGATACTTGAACTAGAAACCACGGAAAATTCAAAAATAACGGGAAAAAAAGTAAAGGAAGTGGGAAAACCGGAAGAATCATCAGTAGTAGCCATATACGAAGATGAAGAACTAATAATACCAACCCCAAAAACAGAAATAAAAGCAGGACAAAAAATATTAATGCTGACCAAGAAAGAAAAAACAAAAGAAGTGGAAAAACTAGCATAATTCAGAAAACTAAAAAACGAGGAATATGGAGGTATCAAAAAATGCCCGACAAAGAAAACTCCAGCCAGGTCAACCAAGGAGATGAAATAAAGTTCCACGCAAAGATAGGTGACTGGGTATGCGTAAAGAAAGGAAAGTTCAAAGAAAACACGGATCCCATAGAAGTGGCAAAACTACTAGCAAGCACCTACGACTCATTCAAAAGAAAAGTATGGGACTACGTGGGAACAGAAATAGATCTAGAAGAACTAGATCAAATAGCCTACGACATCACAGGAGCAGAATACAACGAAGATAAAGATGAATACAGGATAAAAGGAAGAATAAGCAACGACGACATAACAACAGCACTACAAGATCTCAAGAATAAAGTGCCAAGAAGAATAGATATAGAGAACAAAGAATTAAGAGAGATAGCAAAAACCTACGTCACAAGAAAAACATTCGAATTACTCAAAATAAGAATAGAGCCGGATCCAGAGAACTTCAAGGACTACATAGATAAAAAGAGAAAAGGAATGGTACAAAGAAAATAAATAGAAAATTTCCTATTACTTATACCAACTTCAGTCAAAAAAAGGGGTCATAGGGTAGCCTGGTATCCTACCGGCTTTGGGTGCCGGTGACCTGAGTTCGAATCTCAGTGACCCCATTACTCTCTCTAATAAAGTTTTTCAATGGATAAGCAGGGGTGGCGGAGCCTGGTCAAACGCGTGGGACTTAAGATCCCATGGCTTAGTGCCTTCAAGGGTTCGAATCCCTTCCCCTGCACATCTTACTCCCAGCAAACAATTATAGAAGAATCAAACTTTATTTCCCCTGGGTCGTGCACAGTTATATCGAATTCTCTACCATCACCAGATTTGTTTAATGGAGTCATTGATTTCTCCAAGTCCACATCACAGTCATCTACACTTTCAACTCCTTCAATGTCCTCTATAGATTGCTCTACGGTCCATGTTATATCTAGTTCCATTCCTTTTGTTTCGGCGAACTTTTCTAAATTCAATCTAGCTGTACCTAACAGGTTTTCCTCATTGTATGGGTCCATTTCGGATACTTTGATCATTTCTTTTTCAACATTTCTCTTCATTGTCAGGGTTCCACTGGTTTCTATGTAACTTGCTCTGGTTTCTAGCTGTAGAGGAGGTACGATTGTCATTATCCCTGATATAACGAATCCTATTAACACTGCGGTGATTATGAATAACTGTCCTTTCTTCATTCGTTCCACACTCCTATTACTACTTTATGAGGATCGTAATGAGGGTCTACTCTGGTTACGTCCAGTTGAGCGTCGTTGTATTCTGTTTCCGTTGTTGGTTCTATAGTGATTTTAAATTCGTTATTGGCGTCAGGTAGGTAATTAGTGAGGTTTAAGGTTTCTTCTTGGAAATCAGTTCCGAAGAAGCTTATCGTGCCTGCTTCTATTTTTTCTGTTTCGTTTTGCACGAGTATCTTTGTTTCACCTGTTCCTGATTGGTTTGCTTCCATGGTCAAGATGTTTTCGTATCCTGGTTCGATATTGTTGAAGCTTATTTCATACTGGTTTCCTGAGGATAGCGTGGTGCCGATGTTTTCAGTATCGCTGCTTGTAGCCTTGTTTTGTGTGTGGGATGTGATCATGCAGCTGCTTGTTCCGATTCCTGTTCCGTTGGGAAATTCTTTATCTTCTTCCACCAAATTTCCGTTTTCATCGTATATTTTTATTCCTGCATTGATGTCATCTGGTATTGTTCCTATTAGAGCACCTATATCTGGTAGTGTTTTGTTTTCCGTTATTGTTTCTCTATGGATTTCGTTGTTGCATATTGATAGTGCTAGGTTTTCCGATGTTCTTTGAAGTCTTTTTATGTTATGCGGGTCTTCGTGTTGTGGTATTGTGAGTATTGGTATGGAGGCTAGGAACATTGCAAGTATGTGGATTGCTAGGAACACTTCCACTGTTCTTATTAATCCTTTCTTCATTATTATCCTCTTTTTCAATTTTTTAGATTGTAAATACCTAAGTTTTTACCATACTCTTATGGTTCCTCTTCCATCCGCGTAATCGGTTCCGTTCCAAACGTAAAATACCGATTCTTTTCTCCTTTCAGGTGTCCATATTTCTCCAATGCATTCGTAGGGACCTCCATCTGAATCTATTCTGATCTTTACAGAGGTATCTGTGGGTAGTTTATCTCTTAGAACCTCACATTCTACTCCATCTATTGCTTCGAGTTTTTCAATATCTAGGATGTTCGGGCTGTTTCCTTTGTCGTGGTGTGATAGTCCAAGTGTTTGAACTTCGTTTATGTCATTCCAGTCTTCGGGTTCTCCCGGGCTCTGTATTAGCATCTGTGTTAGCAGGGTGTTTCCGTGTTGGTAGGGGTCTGTTGTTCTTTCCGTTCTTACCATTGGATATATTGCTGTTCTCATGGTCACTACGTAGGCTGCTAGGAATAGCACTACCGCTACTATTATATCGTATTCCATCATTCCTTTTTCATTCATCTTTATCTTTATTTTTGGGATTTTAGAGTTATCCTATGGGGGCTGCTCCTACTCCTTCTCCTTCAGGTGGTTCTCCGAGTATTATTTGGTATTGGTCCTCTGCTCTTGATCTTACTCTTGCTCCCACTGATGTGGTTTCTTCTACCTCTATTTCTCTGGCTGTTACTGTTATTTTGTTTTCTCTGCATGGTTCGCAGTTCATTTCCATGAATAGTATTTGATCTGCTTCTAGATCTCTGAATCCTTCTATTTCTCGTTCTTCCGCTTTTTTTCGAACTTCTTCAGCTACTTTTTCCGAGGTTATTTCACGGTCTATTGTGTATACTGCGTGTGCTGATTCTTCTTCCACTGGTCCTGGTGATAGTTCCACTATTTCTTCGGCCATGGCTATGTGGAATGGTGTTGGTGCTAGGAAGAATTGGAATACGACTAGTGTAGCTATTATCATTATGAGTGAGTGTTTTGCTCCTGCTAGTACTGATCCTTTTCCCATTTGTCCTGCTATTAGTCCTCCGAAGAACCCTTGGATTAGGCATAAGTGGAAGAAGAAGTTTTGGAATTCTCTTGGTGATAGGTCCGCGGGTGAGCCTCCTATTATCTCCGCGGCTCTGTTCAGGTCGGGTGTTGCCGGAATAAATGTTAGAGTTAATGCCACTATTATTCCGAGGAATAGGAAGAATATGAAGTATATTGATATGGTGTAGACTCTTAGTTTGCTTTCTCTTCGTTTTTTCATCCTTCCGATTGTTTTTATGTCGGTTGCTACTGTTCTAAGGGTTCTTGCTATGTCTCCTCCTGATTTATGGCTTTCTATAATTACTGTGATTGCTTTTTTTGTAAGGTAGCTTGGGTTTCTTTCCATGAATCTTCTCATAGCTTCGTTGAAGGGTAGTCCCCAGCTTATTTGGTTCGCTGTTTTCTCCATTTCTTCTGATAGTGCTCCGTAGCTTCCTTTTGTTGATGTTTCTAGTGCTTTGGATAGTGTCATCCCTGAGTTTATTGCTTCTGAAACATCTCTTAGGTAGTCCGGTAGGTATCTTTCTATGGTTGAAAGTCTTTTGTATCTCCAGTACTTGTATGATACGAATGGGAATCCTGCTAGGATTAGGGAGATTATTATAGAGGCTTGGTAATAGTCCGTTCCTCTAAGCAGGAGCATTGATAGTATGAGTATTATTATACCTGCTCCTATTAGCATCGCGGTTATCTTCTGTAGCTTGGTTAAGTTCTTCAAGATTCTTTTTAAATCTCCTTGTATATTTTTTATCTTCTGAACCATTTTTGTTCACCCTTATGCTCCTGTTTCTGGTTTTGCTCCTTTCAGCATTATTATGTACAGTACGGATAGTATTGGGATCAGTATGTAGATTAATAGTGTGAATATTCCTCTTATGGAGAGTGGTAATCCTCCCATGGTTCCCATTATAGTGACCATTATCGCTGCGAGGATTGGTCCCGCTACGAATACGGTTGTATATACTTCAGCCATTATTTCGAGCGAGTCTATGTATTCTCTTTGTTTGTCCTGTTGTTCTTCCATGTACTGTTCTGCTTTTTCGAATAGGAATTCTCTTACATCTCCTCCTGTTCTTTCTATTGATACTAGTCCCCATAGCATGTCTTTGAAGCTTGGTGAGGGGGTTTGTTTTGCTGCTTCTGACATTGCGGTGATTGGGTCGTATCCGAATACTTCTATGTTTTTAGATATTCTTTCGCATTCTTCTGCTACTTTTCCGTATTCTTTGAATTTTCCCGCTGTTTTGAATATTTGGTATAGTGGTACTTCTGATCCTGCTACTGTTGCCATGTGGCTTGCTGCGTATGGTATGTGTTTCTGCATGTTTTCTCTTGTTTGGTTTAGCCTGAATGAAGGATATATGAAGAAGGTTAGGAATATTGCTACTATGTAGATTATTACTGCTGCTACCATTGGAACTATTAGGAGCATGCCGGATAATTCTAGTAAGTAAGTTAGGACGAAATAGATGAAGGCTGCTGTTATTGGAGTGGTTATTAGTATGGTGAATATAGCTGTAGCGATGTACTCTTCTATTGTTACGAATAGCCTGGATCTCTTTAGGGTTGGTTTTAGAGGATCCATGAATTCCCTTAGCCATGTTATGTTTAGTACTCCTAGTCTTTTCATTATTTTGTAGGCTAGGATTCTATATGGTCTTGGAAAGAATATTCTTATCCCCTCGCTTCTTCTTTTCTTATTTTTTCCATCAGATCCTCTGGATTGCTCTGATATTGTGCTATTACTTTTCCTACTTCTTTGAAGTTGGTTATGTCGTTTTCCTGCATCCATTTTAGTACTGTGGATCTTCTTTGTAGTTCTTCCCACATATCTTCTCTTGTTATTCCTTTTTCTTCTTCTATTTCTTTTAGTATGTAGCTTTCGTCCGAAACGAATTCGAAGTAATCTCCTGATGGCACGTAGTTGAATAGTTCGTTTGTTATTGGGTCTCCAGTTTCCATGTCTATGTCCACTACTTCTACCACTGTTTGTACTCTTCTAGCGTCCATTCCTTCCACTCTTGTGAATCCCTGTATTAATACTACATCAAGATGCTGTAGTAGTCCTGGTGATAGATTGATTGGCTTGGTCTTTAATCTGTTTATTACGGCTTGTATAGAATCCGCGTGCATTGTTGAAAGGCCAGGGTGTCCGGTGTTGTGGAGCATTATTCCTCCGAATCCTCCAGTGAAGTTCTGTGTGCCTGGAACTGATAAATCGTACACTGGTTCGGGTTCTTCGAGCTCTATTTTTTCTATTTTTTTGATTGGGTCTTTGTATATTTCTTTTTCTCTTCTTTTCCCTTCTTTCTCTGCTCTTTTTATTTCTACTTCTTTATCTATTGGCTTTATCCACTTTTGGAATTTTCTTTGTTCTTTTGCTTGATAGAATTCTATTTGATAGATCCCTTTGTCCTCTCTCCAATATTTGTGTGCCACTATTTCGTATTTTAGTAGTAGGTGCATTATTCCATTGGCTAATTCTTTTGATGCTGTGGAGTATTGGAAGTTCTCTGGTGTGCAGGATCCATCTCCTGTCCATAGAGCGGTGAGGAATTCTGAGATTTTTTCTTTTGAGAGGCCGTAGATGAATTCAGGTATT
>PWFL01000021.1 GCA_003553825.1 Candidatus Iainarchaeum sp. | reverse complement strand
TGCTTACTCCTGTTTTTTCAGTTATTTGGTTGAGTTTATCGGTGTCTATGTCTTTGCTTGTCTTTATTTCTTTGTAGTTTCCTTTTCTGAAGTTCTTGATGGTTTCCAGAGTGTTTTCTATTTCTTTCATGGTTTTGTCTTGTTCGTTTATTTCGCTCGGTTTCATGGTATCATTTTTTTGATTTTTGTTCGTTGGCTTTGTTATATTTTGATTTGTATTTATTAAGTGTTTTTTGCTTCTGCCTTATTTTTTATATCTCTCTCAGTTCGTAGAGTTTTTCATTCATCTTGCGCAGTTCTTCTTCTCCTATCTTCACTTTTTTCTTCTGTACTTCTACTGGTTCTTCTAGCACTCTTTTAGGTAGTTTGTCCTTCTCTTTGTCTATTCCTCTTTGTTCATCTATTTTTCTTTCCAGTTTCTGTATTTCGTGTGCTCTTTTTTGCAGGTAATTTGTGGTTATTTCCTCTTCAAGCATCTTGCTATATATCCCCGCGTAGTCTTCCTGTGAATAGGATCCTACAAATGAGCATACTGAGGCGGAGTCTGTTATTATCCTTCCCACCATTATTTTGTAGGACATCTCTGGTTTTCCCTCCGGAGAAGTTCTTTCTTCAGCGCTTTGAGCGAGTTCTTGTCCCACTGTCCATGATTTGAGATGGCATCCGTACCTTGGTCCTTGTGAATAGGTTAGTGACATTCCTCTAAGTCCTCTTGGGTCGTAGGCTGGTAGATTCATTCCTCTTACATCGATGGAGAAGTCTTCGTCTTTTTCTCTGTATTTTTCTTGTGCTTTTCTGGATCCTTCTCCTAGTATCTCTCCTATTCCTTCTCTTTTCCCTATCTTTTTGATGAGTTCGAGTATGGATTCCGGTCCTTTCCATTCGTAGTCTATTATATCTTTCTTGCTGGCTTCCTTTGCCCATGCTACTGCTCCCGCTGCGTTCAATACGTCTATTCCATATTGATCGCAGAGGTGGTTAGCTGCTATGATTATTTCTTCGTTCTTGTTGGCTAGATTTGCTCCGAATGCCCAGGCTATTTCGTATTCCACTCCGTCTCCTTTTCCTGTGTAGCTACTTTGCATCACATCTTGACATCCTATTGGGCACTTGAAGCATGATTTTTTGTCGGTGATGTATTCTTTCAGTGCGGTGAGCCCTGTTTCTTTTTCAGCATTTTTGAATTTTGGTTTCTTCCAGTTGTCGGTTGGATAGGCTTCCGCTTGGTTTATTTTCCCGACTAGTGGGAGGGTTTTCTGTCTCGGTTCTCTCTCCCCCGCTACCTCTTTGTATTTCTTTTGAGCAATTTCTTTCAAATTTTCAGGAGTTTCTAATTCTTTCTTTTCTTTTTTAGCGAGTATTACTTTGAGTTTCTTTTCTCCGAGTACTGTTCCTGTTCCTCCTCTGCTGCAGCTCCTGTATCCAGGGAATACTCCTGCGTACCTCACACCTTTTTCCGCTGCAGGTCCTATTGACAGTGGTTCGTAATTTTCTTCACGTGCTTTTTTCACTATGTTGTATACTTTCATGTTCCAGTATTCTTCTTCGGTGTTCTTCAGCTCTATTTCCTCTTCATCTATTTCCAGGTGCACTGGTTCTTCGCTCTTTCCGGTAATTTTGATTGCTATGTATCCGTTTTTTCTCATTTCTCCGGCGAAGTGTCCTCCTCCGGAGCTAGTTGTATAGTATCCAGTTAATGGTGATATTGTGGTTACCCAGGTCCGGTTCGCGGACGGGAAGTATCCTGTAAGGGCGCCTGTTGTGATTATGACTGGGTTTTTTTCTGAAAGAGGATTTATCTCTGGATTTTGTTTTATTTGTTCGTGTAGTAGGTGTGCTCCTAGTCCTCTGCCTCCTAGCCATTTTTTGATCTTTTCTTGAGGTATCTCTTTGGTTTTGGTTTCTTTGTTGGTAAGATCTACTTCTAGAATTTTGTTTTTCATATTATCACTTTTTTATAGTGGATTATATCTGGTTGAGTGTGTTTTCTATTATTTCTAGGGCGATGTTTATTTCTCTTTTTGTGACGTCTAGGGGTGGTAGTAGCCTTGCTGTTTTTTCTCCACATCCCAGTATTATTAATCCGTTCTTGAAGGATTTTTCCACGAATTTATCTCTTTTTTCCTTTTTTTTGAATTCTACTGCGTCCATTAGTCCTTTTCCCCTTACTTCTTGGATATCTGGGTGGTTTATTTTATCTAGTTTTTTGAGGATGTATTTTCCTTTTTCTGATGCGTTTTCAACTAGTTTTTCTTCTTCAATTACTTGTAGTGTCTTGATGCTTGTAAAACTTGATAATATGTCTCCTCCTCCCCATGTTGAGCTGATTCTTGCTTTTTCTTTTGGGAATATTTCTTCTTTGGATATTGTTGCTCCTACTCTGAGTCCTTTTGCTGCTGTTATTACGTCAGGTTCGATTTCGTAGTGTTCTATTGCCCAGAATTTACCTGTTCTTCCAAGACCAGCTTGTATTTCATCTGATATTAGTTTTATATTGGTCTCTTTGGTTAGTTCTCCGAGGTTTTTCATGAATTCTTTGCTCGGTATTCTGTATCCTCCTTCTCCCTGTATGGGCTCTGTTATTATGTAGGAGAGATCCTCGGTTTCTTCAACGGTTTTTTCTAGTTCTTTGATGGCTCCGCATTCGCATTCTCCGTTGTGTGTTTCTCCGCATGTGCAGAATGGTGTTTGTTTTATTCCAGGTATGTTTGGGAATGTTTTTCTGTATTTTGGTTTGCTAGTTGTTAGTGATAGTGCTCCCAGTGTCCTTCCGTGGAAGGAGCCGTTGAAGCATATCCCTCTTGTTCCTGAGTGGTTGTAGGATATCTTGATCGCGTTTTCCACGGCTTCTGCTCCTGAGTTCACTAGGAATACTTTGTTCATTCCGAATTTTTCCGTTGTTTCCAGTATTTTCTCTTGGAGTTCTGCTGGTCCTGGGAAATCTCCTGTAGCGTAGAAGTCCTGTCCTGCTATCTTCGTGGGATCGCTTATATTTATTTTGTTCAATGCTTTCTTTATTTTTGGATGATTGTATCCCAGTGGTGATGATGCTACGTGGCTGTTAAAGTCCAGGAAGATGTTTCCATCTATATCTTTGCAGAATGGGCCTTTTGCTTCTTTTGAGTAGTTCCATACGAATGGATAGACTCTTGTGGTCTTTGCTCCGTGTTTTTTCTCGTATTCCGCGTATTTTTCACTCTTCTCCATCCGGTCTACTTCTGGGTATGCTTCTTCTCTGTTCATAGTATCGTTATGATAAGGTAGTTGGTTCATAAAAACCTATACTTTAGGGGGGTTTTTGAATTATTTTTTTATGAGGTGGTGGTTCCCTCTAGAGCTTGAGAGGTAGTCGGCTCTTCTGAATAGGTTTGTGGCCTCTTCATCCAGCTGTCTTATCTGCCTTTTTACTATCTCTTTTTTTTCTCCTTCAGTTTTATCTAGTTTTTGTTCAAGTTCCTTCATTTTTTCTCTTTTTGATTTTAGATCTTTTATAGTTTCTTCGAGTATTCTGTTTTTCGTATCTTCTATGGCTTTCTCCACGGTTTTTCCTTCTTTCCCTGCTTTTTCCACCATCTCCTTCAGTTCTTCTCTTTTCACTAGCCCGGAGTACCCGAATATCTTTGATTTCTCTTCGTTTGTGAGTTTCTCGAACTCTTCTTTTGATGCTATCTCCGGGTACTGTTTTTCGAATTTTTCCTTTCTTCTCCATTCTTCTCTCTTTTGTCTTTTGAACTGGTTTAAATGGTACTGTTTTTCTTTTCCCTTCAAGCCTTCTTTTTCGAGTTCTTTTTCCTTTTTCTCTATCTCTTCCTTGAATTCCGGTGGTTTTCTCATCTTTCTCTCTTTTTGAAAGTATCTTAGTTCTTTTTTCGGTATCTCTGCTCTTTCTCGAACTTTTTCCAGTCCTTTCTCTATTCTTTTCAGTCTTTCTTCAAGTGAATCCACTTTGTTTTTTCTTTCCCTCTGTTGCTGTTTCTTTTTTCTTCTTTCTCCCATTTTTTTCACCTATGATGCGAATCCTAGTATCCCTATTACTAAGAAAGCTATTATTGTTATAGCTATTACTTCCAGTGATCCAAATATCCAGAGGTCAGTGAAGAACACGAGGAATATGAGTGCTCCTGTTAGTAATGTTAGTTTTGTTCCTAATTTTAGCACTTTTCGAACGTATAATATTAGTATTAGAGCTATTATGATCTTTGCGTAGAAGAGGAAGTCCGATAGCTTGCTGAAGGGATCAAATATTCTTAATAATATAGGAATGATTGCAGTTTGGTTTGGGATTGATTTAATCATTTTTCTCAGTTTTTCTCTTATTTGGGTTTTTGGAGGAACTTCTTATTTATATTTCTTTTTCGGTTTTGTGAAATTAGAAGAAAGATACGTCGGGGAAGGGATTCGAACCCTCGACCGCACGGTTAACAGCCATGTGCTCTTCCGCCTGAGCTACCCCGACTTCTGAAATTCTATATATATTAAAATGATCTGGTTACAAATCATTCTATTATTGGTGCATCACTATCTTTATACATCATTGTTTCTCTGAGTCTTTAGGGTGCTGGTTTATATGTAAATAAGGTATTGTATAAAAATCTACCCCGAACTATATAAAAATCACGTTCTTAATAATTATAGAGACTTGAACGGAGTGATCTGAATGACTGACTTTGAAATAATGGAGAAAACTGAAAAAGAAAAGGAAGAGGAAAAAGGTGTAAAATCCGATAAAGTGAAGATAGATGGAGAAATGTACAAGGTTTCAACAGTCAAGCTCTTGACTGATGAACTCGAAGGCTTTGTTATGGGTGATGCTGTTGATAAAGTAAAGGAAGAGGGAATATACGAGACCAGCGTGTTCCCTTATGAGGATGGTGAACCTAATTTCACGAACACTCTTTACGCTAAGAGATATGATAGTGAAGAGGAAGCTAAAAAAGGACATGAAGAGGTTTTAAAGAAACTTGAAAAGGGAGAAGTTGATTTAGAATAGATAAGCTATTTCTCTATCCTTGTCTTTTGTTCAAATAGAAGTAAATTGTTCTTACAGGCACATCCATCTGTTGACTTATTTCTTTTACTGAATTACCTTTTTCCCTGAGTTCGATCATTCTTTCTATCTCTTCCTCAGAGTATTTTCTCGGTCTTCCAGGTGTGAATTCTCCTGGTTGGAGTTTTACTCCTCTTTCTTGTAGTTTTTGCTCTACTTCTTTTCCCACTTGGTAGTATAAGCTCTCTGGACATTTTAGAGTTTCTAATGCTTCTGTTCTTTCCAGTATCTCTTCTGTTATCTCTTTTGTTGGCCTTAGAGAGATGTATATTTCTTCTTCGTTTCCTTCTAGCTCTTCTAGTGCTTCTAGAAGTTCTTCTTTGTCTCGGTATTTGAGTACTCTCATCTTTATCAGTTTTTGGGTTTGTTTTTTGGGTGTAATTATGTTACTGTACGTAATTATTATTGACTTTGGGTTTTATTAAGTTTTTGTTGCTTTGGTTTTTATTTGTTACGGGGAATTGGTTTTATGGTAGGAATTCCTCGTTCTCTATTTTTTCCGGTAGGTATGTTTCTGCCACGAATTCTAGGGATTTGTTCGCTAGTGCTTGTTGTTCTATCCTTACTCCTTTTTCCTTCATCTTTTTCATTTCTTCTATCCATTCTGGGTGATATTTGAACCATTCGTAGTTCATGTTGTGTTCTATTTTTTTCCTGGCTTGTTCATCGAGTTCTTCCGTAACGTTTTCTAATCCGTATTCGTCTATGTCATCCATTGTCATCCCCACGAACTTTGAATTCGGTACTGCGTAGTGGTCATTTACGTGGGATAATCCCATTGATCCGTGTTTTAACACACTGTAGATGTAAAATCCGAATGGGTCTCCATCTGTGAATGCTATTACTGGTAGATCGGTTTCTTCTTGAAGTCTTTTCAGAAATCTTTTTACTCCTCTTGGTGCCATTCCCTGTCCTGTTATTAGTAGTGTGTCAAGGTCATCGTAGGCTCCTTCTTCTATTAGTCTTGATTGCATTGCTTCCGTTTCAATGAATAGTATTCTTTCCGCGTTGTAATCAACTATTTCCACGTCTTCCACGTTTCCTGGGATTGCCCATCCTCCTTTTCCTAATTTTTTACAGGAAAATTCATCTCCTGCTTGTTTTATGGTTATGTCTCCGTATATTGATCCTCTGCTTTTTGCGCTTATGTTCATTTGTTGTCTTAGTAAGCCTAATGTTGCTTCTAGGTCTTCTATAACTGCGCTTGATTCATCATCGTCTTCCCAAGTGTTTTTACTGGTTCCTGGGAGTTTTCTTTTTAGGTTGTAGTATAGTTCTCTTTTTGTAACTGTTCTATCGTTTTTTATGTATTCTTCTGCTGCTTTAGCCACTAGTAGTGTTTGCATGAACTTTCTTACGTGTGATGCGTTTATGAATGATCTGGTGGATTTTTTACCGGTTATGTCGATTATTTCTTTCTCTTTGTCGAACTCCACGTTTGACCTAGTTCTACTTGGTATTTGGAATGATGGAGCCTCTTTTTTGTTCAGCTGTTCTAGTAGGTTTTCTGCGAATTTATCCAGTTCTTTTAAAGCTTTTTCTTCAGTTTTAACCATTTATTTCACCTATTTTTATTTTTCAGTCTTCATCTTCCCCTATATCTGAAAATCTTTGTTTTACCACGGATTCTAAGTGTTTTCTTATTTCTTCTTCATCTTTCCCAGTGATATCTGCGAGTGATTTCGCTGTTTCTGGTATGTAGGTTTCGAATGTTTTCTTTTTCTGTAGTCTCTGTTTCTTTTTTCTCTTTCCTTTTAGGTAGTTTCCGAGTTTTCTTCCTGCTTTCATAAGTGCTAGTCTTATTTCTTTTTTTATTTCTTCTTCGTCGGCTATTGCTTTTTTACCTGCTCCTATGTAGGGTACGTGGATTGATGTGAAGTTTACTAGTATTGTTAATGGCGTGTTTTCTTTTACTGCGTATCTGTCCCAGTCAACTGAGTCCACTGATTTTGTTATTGCACATGATCCTTTATTAAATAGTAAAGGCACTCTATTTGAGAATCTCATTGCTTCTATTTCGTCTTCCCCGTTGTCGTTTCCTGCTTTTCCTCCGTAGGCTAATGCTACTTCTACTACGAACGGCACTCCTCCTCTGTATGCTTTTGGTTTTCTCTCTATCACTGTTTTGAATTCGGGTTCTAATTGTTCTTCTACTGCTTTTTTCAATCTTTCTTCTCCTATTGGGACTAGTACATCGGTGGGTGGTCTCATAAAGTCTATTTCATCAAATGTATTAACTAGTTCTTCTGCTTCGTCCCAGTTTAGGTCCCCTGGTCTTTTGTTGAGGTCGAAGCTCACTTTTTCCTGTATTTCTTTTGCTTTCTTTCCGCTTACTCTTGTGAAGTCGTTTTTGAGGAATGATTTGATTTTTTGTGAATTTGACTGCATCGCGTATCCAAGTAAATCGTCCACGGTTACTCCTTGTGGATGTGGTTTTGCCTCTTTTGGTTTTGGAGGTAGGTCCTGTACTGCTCTGTCGTACACTATGGTTTTTCCTTCTGGATCCACGTAGGTTAGTTTTAGGTGCGGATTTGCCAGCACTGTTCTTCTTAGGTATTCGTCCACTCCATATCTTCCTTTTTGGTACAACACGTTTTTTACTTCTGTTTCTATTCTGGTTCCTTTCATTTCTCCGCTGTAGGTTTTTTTGTTATCCAGTGTTGCTTTGTTTTCCTGTACGTCTATTGATAGATCACATTCCAGTATTTCACCGTCTCCTTGACTGGTTATTACTTTGGTTGGTTTTCCAGTTGTTACTTGTCCGAACATCACTGCTCCCGCAGCTCCTATTCCTTGCTGTCCTCTTTGCTGCATGAATCTGTGGAACTTTGTTCCTGCTAGCATCTGCCCGAATGCTCTTCCTATGTAGTCTTCGGGTATTCCTGGGCCGTTATCTTCCACTATTACTTTGTAGTGTTCCGGTCCCAATTCTTCTATCTTGACGAATGCCTCGGGCAGGTTGTCCTCTTCTTCCTCCACCGCGTCTATTAAATTGGTCACGTATTCGTGTACTACAGTGGTCAGGCTTTTTATTTTGCCTGAGTATCCGAGCATCTGCCGGTTTTTCTTGAAAAATTCCGCTACTGAATGTTCTTGGAACTCTTGAAACTGTTCTGGATCGGGCATCTTCGCGTCACCTTGCTTTAATTAGGATTTGTATTATCTGGAAAACTCACCAAGTTTTTTGGCTTCTTTTCTGTTCCAGGTCTTTGTAAACATTTCTGTGTGGTGTTCCTTGTATTAGTTTTTTTATTCCTCTTTTTGCGAGTTGTATTTGATCTATTTTACCTATTATTGAGATTTTCTTTCCTTTTATTGATATCTTTGTTTTAGTTAATCTTTCCAGTGTTTTTCTTGTTTTTCCTTTTTTTCCAATCAAGCGGGATTTTACACGGTTTATATTTTTATTTGAGTCGCTCGTGTGTTGTGTTATATTAATTATCTCTATGTATACTTTAGGTTCTAGTAGTTTAAAAGCTTTTCGGGGGGAGAAACCATACCCAATGGCTTTGACCACGTCTATTGCTCTTATTGACTTCTCAGGAGATCTTCCTATATATCTTTTCACGGTTGTTTCCCCTGTTTTTGAATCTATGTCGAGCTTAACATCGGTCTCTTGTTCTATCTTCTTTTTTGTTTCTCCTTTTTCTCCTATTAATGCTCCTATTCTATTTTTTGGTATTTTAAGTGTTTTTTCTACTTCTTCTGCTTCTTTCAGAACCACTGGTAGTATATCTCTTATATCGTTTTTTATTTCTACTTTTTCGGTTTTAACCTCTTCTAAATCTTTTTCTCCGTGTACTCCGGTGGTTAGTCCTATTGTATCGCATCCTGCGCTCAAACCTGCTTTTATATCTACTTTGTGGTCTCCCACGTATACCGCTTCTTTTGGATTTATATTTAACATATCACAGGCTTTTTCAATTGGTTCTGGGTCTGGTTTTTGGTTTTTCACGTCGTCCCCACCGATCAAAACGTCGTACTCTATCTCTGGGTATTTTTCCAGAGAAGCGAGTGCTTCTTCTCTCTTTTTTGTTGTTACCAATCCTATTTTGAATCCTTTTTCTCTTAGTTCTTTAAATATTTCTCTTACTCCTGGGTAGAGATTATCACCTTCTTGATGAGAGATGTAGAAGCTGGTGTAATCTTCGCTTATCTTCTCCGCTTCTTTTTCCGTGATATCTAGTATTTCAGGTAGTATCTTCATTAATGGGTATCCTATCATTTCTTCTATTATTTTTTCTTTGGATAATTTTTCGTATCCGTTTTCTTCAATTGCTTTGTTCAGTGATTCTATAACTGTGTCTAGAGTCATGAGTGTACCGTCAATATCAAATAGAACTGCTTTATATCTTTTCATTTTCAATCTTCTCTTTTGATCGGTTTTATTAATTTCTCTTTTCAACCGAGTTAAGGGATTCCTTGGATAAAAACATTCGGAATTCATCTCTTAAATACTATTTATTTAAGAAGTCTTTACAGGTTTTATTAAAAAGTTTGAATATTCTTATAGATTAAGTATTTATATTAGGCTATTTTTAATTATTATCACTTCACCCAAGGTTTAAGGGTCTTTCATCCTGTTTATATGGATGTAAGGACCGGTTTGAACCCTCGACATAGGATTCGTAACCCATAAAAAATGATCGGGGGTGAACAGTATTTCCAAAAATAAGAGAAATGATCCGAAAAAAATTGAATCAGCTATAAATAAGATGAATAAAGATCTTAAAAAAGGCAAAGTGAAGAACACGAAAGGAAAAAAGATATAATTTAACCTATTTATTCTTGTAAACTGAGGAGAGTTCTTCTCTCCTTTATATTTCTTATTTTTATGTATTTTCTAAGCCTAAATGCGTTTTTATTTGAATTTGGATTGTTTCGAGATTTTTTCCAGGTTATCTCTATCCCTTTCAAGGAACTCTTCCGCCTGTGGGTGCTTGGTGCTCACTGCTTGTCCCATATCTATCAGTACTGGCTCTTGATCCTGGATTAAAATATTGAATTCGCTCAAGTCGCTGTGGATTAATTCTGCTTCATCGTAAAGAGTGTCTATGTATTCTTCAATCTTTTTTATCACTTTTTTTGGCTTTTCCACTTCCACGTCTTTTAGCAGTGGTGCTGGTGAACCGTCTTCTCTCCCTATGTACTCCATTACTAGAACGTTGTTTATGGCTTTGATGGGTTTGGGGCATCTAACACCTGCTTCATTTGCGTCTCTGAGGTTTTTGTATTCTTTTTTACACCATTGTTTTACTATTCCTCTTTTATTGTTCCTCACTTCGTCGAACCGAGGGTCAAAGGCTAGATATTTCTTCATGTCCTTGAAATTTGATGTTTCTATTCTGTATATTTTCACTGCTACATGTTCCTCGTCTCTGGTGGTTCCTCTGTATACATCCGCTTCTTTTCCGGTGGATATTGGGAAGTCAAGTGTGTCGAAGTATCCTTTGTTCTGTAGCTTATAAATAGTTTTCTTCGTGTATTCATCGAAAACTCCGGACTCTATCTTTCTATTTTCTTCTCTGGACATAGATTCAGCCTTGTGAATTTTTGAGGTAATTATTTCTTTTTCTTACTATTTATCTGAAAGGGGTTCCTTGAGAATTTATGAACCGGCTTTTCCTTTTCCTCTTCTTTTTAGTTCTTTTCTAGCTATCTTTTTTATGTTTTCTTTTGCTTCAGGGTCTTGAACTATTCTTTTTAGTTTTTCAGCTTTAGTATTCTCCCATCTTGTTTGTAGCTCTCTTTTAGCTAACTCTTTTGTTTTTTCCTTTACTTGGGGGTTTTGCATCATTTTTTTTAGCTTTTTCTCCTTAGCTTTTTGCAGATTCGTGATTTTTAGTTTTTGTTTTTCTTCTCTTTCTTTTTCTATTCTACGGATTTTTCCCATGAGGTTTCACCTTATGAGTATTTATGTTTTTTCTTTTTAAATTACTTTTGGAGTAACTTGTGTTGAAATTCTTTTATTTTAGTTTTTGTCACTGTATCTTTGTTATCTCTTTTTTCTCTGGAAGTTCATTTATTTCTGTTGTGTTCTCTTTGTTTATTTTGTATCCTTGTTGGATTGCTTTTTGCAGGAACTCGTCGTCGCTTGATATATCTACTGTTAGTCCAGGTACTTTGTAGTGCATTGGGATAGTGATCTTTGGTGATAGCTGTTCCATTGTTTTTAGTGCCTCTTCCGCGTTTATTGTGTAGTTTCCACCTACCGGTACGAGTAGTATGTCCACTGGTTTTATTTCTTCAATTTTCTCTTCTGATAGCAGGTGTCCCAGGTCTCCTAGGTGGACGATGTTGAATCCGTCTAATTTGAACTTGTATATAATGTTTTCTCCTCTTTTTGACCCTCTATCTTTATCATGGTAGCTTTCTATTCCTTTTATCTCTATTCCTTTCAAATTTTTGGATTCTGTTTCTTCTACAACCTCTGTTTCTTCTGTTTTGACTAAGTCTATTCCGGCTGAATGGTCGAAGTGGTCGTGTGAAACTGTTACTATATCTGCCTTTGTCTCTGGTGGTCTTAGACCTACTTCTTCCCCGTTGTGTGGATCGGTTACAATGGTTTTGGAGTTGTTTATTTCAAAGCAAGCTTGTCCTAGCCATTTGAAATGAACCATTCAATCACCTCTATTGGTTTATTGGTTTTGAGGATAAAAACTTTATTCTTTTCAAGATTTTTTGATTTTATGTATACGGGTCTCTAGGGGGTTGGTAAAGAATATATAAAAATGTTGAAAGAATGGGATTTGAATTTCTTGACGTTTAGAGTTGAATTCTAGAGATTTATTCTAGAGTTTTTCTACGTTTACTGCTTTTGGTCCTCTGTCGCCTTCTTCGGTTTCGAACTCTACTTCGTCGCCTTCGGATACGGATTCTTCTTCTACTAGGTCACTTACGTGGAAGAATACGTCTTCTCCTTCGTCGTCTGGAGTGATAAATCCGTATTTTTTCCTGTCGTGGAAAAACTTGACTGTTCCTTTCATAATACACACCTCCTTAAATGGTACTTAATATATGTTGATTAGTTTAACTCGCGCGTCCTTTATATAGGTGGAGTAATTTTTATATATAGAATGGGTTCTATTAGGGTGATATTATGAGTGAAGAATCTGAAGATAAGTATAAATTGGTCAAATCTTCCGAGGGAAAGGTATCGAGACCCCCGGGAGAAAGGATAAGAGAAGTATTTTCCAATACTGATATAGGAATAGCTGAAGCTGAAGTCAAGGATGCGAAGCTCCATTATCACGAGCAGATGGAGGAGATTTATTACGTGGTTGAGGGAGAAGGTAAGATGGTTCTCGATGGAGAACAGATGGGTCTTGAAAAAGGAGATCTGCTTCATATACCTCCGGGTGTTGAAAACAAGGCTCAAGGGGGTTTTAAGGTCTTAGTTATAAGTAAACCTCCTTGGTCCGAGGATGATCATCGTTTAGTAAGAGAATAAAAGTTTTAATACTGTTTCTTTTTATTTCTTTAAGAGTTATTCTTCCCATTGGAGCTCTGGGTATTGATTCATTCTCCAGATCTCCTGGAAGTCCCATCCTGCATCTTCGTAAGTGCTTTGTTGTTCCATGTCCCATGTTGAGAGTGCTTCCACGTTCTCAGCGTCTCCGTCTTGTACTCCGAACGCTTCCTCTTGGTGTGTTGTTTCTATATCTGAGAAGGAGTTGGAAGCATCTCCTCCATTATTTCTTCCGATTAGTCCTCCTATGGTCCATCCATCACCTACTACTGTTCCGGTAGTGTAAGTGTTGGCTATTAATCCTATGTTTCTCCCTACTAACCCTCCAGCACTTCTTTCTCCTATTACTTGTCCTGTTGCGTATGAATTAGTTATGTTAGCTCTGTCACTGTTGTGCCCTGCTAGGCCACCAACATTTTCTTCTCCTTCTGTTGTGCCTACGGCGTAGCTTGTTGTGATTTTTCCTCTATTCCGGCCCACTAGTCCTCCTGCTTCTCCGTTTGCTTCTACTGTGCCGGTGGCTTGTGTATTGGAAATATTTCCGCTAGTGAATCCTATTAATCCTCCTACGTCTAGGCCTCCATGTATGTTCCCTGTGGCGTAGCTTTGGATTACTTTTCCAGTGTTTCTTCCTACTAGTCCTCCAACGTGGTTATGGTTATCTCCTGTTACGTTTCCTTCCGCATATGAGTTAGTGAGGTTTCCTCTATTGTATCCTATTAATCCTCCGAGAGTTTGATCTTCTTCCATCCCTGTTATTTTTGCGCTTGAATGACTGTGAGAGATTTCTCCGTAGTGGTTGTGTCCTATTAATCCTCCTATTCTTCTTTCTCCTTTGACTTCTCCTGTTGAACTACCTTGAATGATTTGCCCGTAGTTTCGACCTACTAGAGCTCCTACTTCTTCCTTTCCTGTTATTTTTACATTTTCTAGATCTAGGTTTTGTACTACTGCATCTTCTTCAATTACCCCGAATAATCCAACTCTATATTCTTCTGATCTATTGATGTACAAGTTGTGGATTGTGTTGTTTTGGCCGTCGAACGTTCCGGTAAATTCGTCGTCTCTTATACCTATTTGTTCTAATCCTTCTCCGTTGTTTATTTCTTCAGTTGCTTCGCAGTTTATATCATTTTCTAGGGTAAAGTCGCCTGATAAGTCGAATTTCATAGCTTGCAGTTCTGCACAGTCCGTTATTCTGTAGGATAGTTCCTGTGCGGTTACCTCTTCGATTTCTTCGGGACCTGTTATTGGAGGTGTAAAGTGCGCCGTGATTGATCTGTCTTCTTCCATTACCACTGTTATTTCTTTTTCCGTTCCTGCATGGTCTCCAGTCCATTGCTTGAAGTCTATTTCTTCCGCTGGTTCGGCCGTAATCGTAACCACTTCTCCTTCTTCGTATGTATGGGTTCCTGGTTCCGGTGTTGTGGTCCCGTTCCCTTCCACATTAATGGTTAGGGTATGTTCATCCGCCTCTACTTCTGGAGTTGCTACTAGTAGAACTACTACTGCTGTTATTACTACTGCTATAACTACTATCAGAGATATAATTCCCAGTAGTTTCTTTTTCTGGTTTAGTTTCTCTAGATTTATTTCATCTCTTAAATCATCCATGAATAATCATTTCTAGATTTTGTTTAACTCTCTTATTTGTTACGTTATATCAATGATTCAGGGTTTATAAACCTTGTTGTATGTTGAGTTTTTGCAAGCCTCGGGTGGGATTTGAACCCACGGTTTCCTCCTTTCTCAAACCCTTTGTTTTGGAGTGAAGTCCTTTTTTAAAGCTTAGGGGAATCTGTATTCTCCTATGCGTGAAGAACCCCAAGTTCTTCAAAGGGCTCTACGAGGGAGGTGCTTTACCACTAAGCCACCGAGGCGTCTTTTGTTAAAGTTTATTGGATACTTGATTTTGGAGAGAAGTCGGTCCGAACGGGTTTCAAGATTTTTATCTACTTTTTTGTATTTACAGTTTTCCTTTGTTCAGGGTTTTTTGTATGTATACGGAGTTGTCCATATTAATGGCTTTCTTTGTTTTTAGTTTTTGCTTGGCTTTTCTTCCTTGTTCTCTTATTCTTTCGTATTCTTTTCTTTTTTTCTCCACGAAGAACTCTATTACTTCGTCTTCTGGTTTTGCTATGTATCTTTTTGGTCTTCCGTTTGTGGATACGAGTAGGTTCATGTCTTCCAGTCCTTTCAGTACGGAGTAGATCTTTGAGTACGGTACTTCTGCTTTTTCTGATATTTCTTGTGCTGTTAGTTTCCCGTTTTTGATTAGACAGGCTAGGCAACGGGCTTGGTATTCTTTTAAGCCTAGCTTGAATAGTTCTTTCCATCCGGACATGGTTGATTCCCCTCGGTATAGCCTATTATTGTGGCTAGTAGTGAGTTACGAGAGTTGGATAAGGAGGAAGCGAGAGAGAGCCCTGGGTGAGATGATGGAGGTTCTTCCTCCAGGAACTTATCCTTGGTTAGGGCTCTTGAATACATGAGAGTGAATTAATGAGCTCTGAGTGACAGTTAAATTGGGATTAAGAAGAATTGGGTTAGAAGGTCTAAATATGGTCTTGAGAGAAGAGGTGTTTAAAATACTTTTAACTGTTTTTCGGGTTTCGAGTTCTATATCCTTGGGCATATTTTATTACGTTTACAATCCTTTATAAAGATGTTGCAACTCCAGTGAACTTGTATTGGTTGATTCTTTTTTACACTGTGTTTATTCGATGGATTTTAATCAGTGAATATCTGTGTTAGTATGTAATTGGTGTTTTCCGGATCGGTTGCTATTCCTATTCCTGTTTGTTCAAACTCTGGGTTCATTATGTTTTCTCTGTGTCCCGGGCTATCCATCCATCCTTCCACTGATCTTTCAGCTATTTGTGTCTTATTTAGATAAGATACTGGTTCTCTTGTCTCCGAGTCTATTTCTTTGACTGAGCTTATCCCTGCCACATTTTCCGCTGATATTCCAATGTGAGTTATCCCTGCTCTTTCCATTCTATCGTTGTGTTTTCCTCCTTGTTCTCCTGTGTGGCTTATGTATATTTCCTGATCTTGCTGGTACCCGTGGTTTTCTTCCAGGTTTGCCAGGTACTGGCTGTGGTCTCTGGCAACTGATGCCAGGCTTCCATTCCATTCAAGATCATTTAGGTTTTCTCTTTGTCTTTCTTGATTTATCAGTACGTGTGTTTTGTTTTCTAGTTCTGTTCTTTCTATTGTTGGTGGTTCTATGGTTTCATTTTTTGTTCTTCGGGGTATTGAAGGCTCTATCACTCCTTCTCTTATGTATATGAGTGATATTAACGAGAATATAGCTATTATTAGTAGGGTTACGGCTGCTATGGTTCTTATTGTTCCTTTTTTCATTTGAACACTCTTTTAGATTATTTTTGGGAGTATTGTAGGTATGGTTGTTTCTGTGTTGTTTAAGTAGAGTCCGCGTGAATAAAAAGTTGCTGGTGGATTTATTTCTCAATGGATTTATTCTTTTTTATTAGGTTTCCGTCTTTCATTTCTATTAATCTGTCTCCTTTTTCTATGTATTCTGTATCGTGGGTTACTATGAGGAAAGATACATCTTTTTCTTCATTCATTTTTCTCATATACTTCATTACTTTATCTCCTGTTTTTGTGTCTAATTCTCCTGTTGGTTCATCGGCTAATATTATGTCTGGATTATTTATCATTGCTCTTGCTACTGTTACTCTTTGTATTTCTCCTCCTGATAGTTGTGTTGGTTTGTGGTTTATTCTTTTTTCCAGTCCTGTTTCTTTTAGGAGTTTTTTCGCTTTTACTTTGTCTTTTTTGG
>PWFL01000001.1 GCA_003553825.1 Candidatus Iainarchaeum sp. | reverse complement strand
TGTCTACTTCCATGGCTATTCCGTAGAGATCTAGTTCTTTCTTTAGGTCAGCTGATGCTACTAGGTTAACAATCTTATAGTCTATACTGTTTGTCATTTTATCACCCGTTTAAAAGTAGTTATTTATATTCTACTATCCGTCCTTTAAATACGTTGGTTAGCGGTTGACGTTGGGATAAAGTGACTTGAGGGTGCTCATATAGCGGATTGGTTATGGGAAGATAACGGTTTCTAAACGTACTATTCCTCTTCTATCCTTTCAAAGTTATCTTATCTTTATTTTAAATTCCTTCTTGTGTACTATAAAGTATATTTGTGAGATTTAAGACAGTAATTTTGGTCTTAGAAAATCATAAAAATTTTCAAGAATCGTTTTAGAGATTTAGTGCTATTTTATTATAAAAACAAAAACCAAGAGACTCTGGATGAATATACTTTTTCACAATACTTAATAAACTCAAGAAGTCAGTGGTTTTTCCTACTACCGTCCTTTGTGAACTGCCTCTCCAATTCGCTTACATTATTAGTGAAAAGAGGCTTCCATACTCATCCAGGGTTCGAGCCCGGAATCATCTATGGTTCGGGCCAGTTCATCCGTGGCCCCCGCCAGCTTTTGACTGTTCTTTATAGTCTCACTGGACTTGTTCTTCAGATAGGTGCTTGCCTTCTGAAGGAGTGTGATGCAGGAGTTGAATTCTCTATCATACTCTGCTCCGCAGTCTTTACACTTCACTCTTCTTCCTCTTCCTTTTAGCTCTCCCTCGCAGTTTTTACATTTGTTTGTTCCCCATTCATTGAACCGTACTGCTATTACTCCTTTTTCCATACATTTTTGAGTTATGTAGTTTCCTTGTCTTGCGAAGCTCCAGTGCTGAAGCATCTTTCTTTCTCTTTTGTTTCCGTTGCCTCTGTATTTATGGTATTGTATTTGTTGCGGATCCCCCACTATAACAATCTCGTTTTCTGTTTGTTCGGCGAATTCCTTTGCTGTTTTTCTGTCGTGGTCTTTTGCTATGTTTCTTCTTTTTCTTCTTAGTTTTTTTAGTGCTTCGTATTTTTCTTCTCTTTGTAGGTGTGCTATTCTGTCGTCCAACTCCTTTAGTTTTTTGAGTTTCTCCGTTTTGACCAGTGAGAAGTTTTTCGGAGTTGGTGGTAGCTTCACGGAAGCCACGTCTCTGTTAACTCCTAGGTCAACTCCCCTTATAGTCTCAGGAGCATGAGTTTCCACTTGATATCTGCAGGTGATGTGGAACATCCATTTGCATTTTCTTTCTGGGTGTTTGACGATTTCGAAAGAACAGATATCCTCAGCTTCTTCTAGTTTCTCTTTGTGGTATTCTGATGGGTTTAGTAGGATGGTTATTCTTTCGTGTTTTTTTAGGGTGGAGATTCGGGCCACTAGATCAGTTAATTCTATTTCTGCTTCTTTTATTTCCCCGGTTCTGTAGTCGAATCTGGTTGGAATTTTCTTCGTCTTTGATCTATTGGAAGAAAAGGGTTTTGATGGTTCTCTCCCTTTCAGTTTTTCGTGCCATTTACTTCCTTTTTTCGCTTTCTTCATCTTTCTCTCCCATTTTCTATGTGATTTCTCCCATTGCTCCTTCATCCATAGGGCCTTGTCTCTCGCCTGTTGAACAAAGCCCGAACTCAACCTAGTCTCCTCCTGAACTCTGGATTCATATGGAGAACAATCTGGCTCCGTCTCCAAGTTATTTTCTTCGATTATCCTCCACCACTGTCTTACAGCGTAGGTTAACCTAGCTGTAAGCCGATCCAGGTACGATAGCTTCTTCTCTGTTGTTTGATAGTGAATTGGGATTTTAATCGTTTTCTGCACCTGCATTCTCCAATCCCTCCTTATTATCCAATTTGTTCCAGAGAATAGGATAGTCCTAAAGAGGTAAAGAGTTTAGCTGTGGACTATCCTGTCTAATGTCGAATCTGTTCGTTCGCTTCACCAAACTTCTTTCTTAATTAAGGAAATGGTCATTTAAAAGATTTTTCCAACTCCTTTGAGTTAATTAAAGTTAATTATAGTAGTTGTTCGGAGTCTTGGGGTCGCTAACTACATTTAGAATGATTGAATGTACTATAACTTTCTGTATCATCATTCTGAAGAACCAAAGATTCTTCATAAATGGACATTTGGTGATTTTCAAACCTTAAGGAATGGTTCTTTAAAGAACCATACCCGTAAAATATATCTTACTCTCTTCCTTTCATGGTTTTCTTCATTTCTTCCCTGGTACCGGTGTAGGTTTTTAGCTTTATCCTCCTTACCCTCTGTTTTTTTATTAGAGTAATAGGGCTTTTTATCTCTTAGTGCCTATAAGGATTATACAGAGAGTCAGTAAGGGTCAGTGGCTTAGCTTGGTTAGAGCAACCTCCTGATGTGGGGTAGATCGAAGGTTCAAATCCTTCCTGACTCACTTAGCTGAATAAGATAAAAACAAAAAGCGATAAAAAGCTATTTCTTTCCTTTAAATGAAGCAGCGCAGTGTTTGCAACAGAAGGCTAGCTTCTTTCCTTAATATCAGGTAATAAACATCCCTACATAAAGGCCTCCGCATCCTGATTCTTTTTTTCGGTTTCCTCCTCGTATTTTCTTGCCTGTTCCTCCAGTCCTTCGCCCAGTTCGGCTTCTTCAGTTCTTCTTTCCCTTATGTTTAGGAATACCGGGTGATTAACCGCTTCTCCCAGCAGTAATGCTTCTCCAACTCGTAGCGTGGTGATTGAGTCTCTTGATTTTTCATCTATTCCTTCACTTGTTTTTGTTATGTGGTCCAGGTCGTTTGGATTGGTTATCCTCATTATTAGTTGAGTGTTGCACTGGCTTAGAGCTGTTGTGGATAATTTCATTGGTCTCTGGCTTACTAGACAGATTGATGCTCCGAATTTCCTTCCTTCCCTTGCTATTGTTTCTATTATGCTTTTTGGTATGTTTTCTTCTTTCTCCACTCCTTCTTTCGCAAAGTTATGTGCTTCTTCTACGAATAGAACGAATGGTGGTACTTCTTCTTTTCTTCTGGCGCTGAATAGTCTTTCCGCTATGTAGGAAGTTATCATCCCTCTTTTCTTTGATTCTATCAAGTCGCTCAGATCGAGTACTGTTAATTGTCCTGGGCTCATCAATTTTTCCACGCTCGAGCCTGTTTTGCTGAATAAGTTTCCGTCTATCCTTTCGAGCCATCTTGGGAGAACTCTTTGCACTTCTTCGTGTATTTCATCGTCCTTTGAAATTATTTTGATGATGTCTTCTATTCCATAAGGTTTGTCTCTGTATCTGAGTTTTTCTATGGCGGATGATAGCTCTCTTTCCTGTGGTTTTCTCATTCCAGGTATGAATTTTTTGAAGTCCGAGGCGCTCAGTGAATTAACAGGTATTCTGAAGTCCTTTCCATCTACTACCTTTACTTTGTTCTTGTATTCTTCGGATTTTGCCAGGCTTTTGTATTCTCCGTGCACGTCTATTACTAGAGAAGCGAGTCTACCTTCTTCAGGTTGTCTTTCAAGGAGTTCTTCCATTAATACAGATACTGTATATGTCTTTCCAGCCCCTGTTTGTGCCAGTACAGCTAGATGTTTTTGAAATAGATCGGTTAGGCTTAGTTCGCTAGTTATTCCGTGATGTTGGAGTTCTCCTATTTCCAGTCCTTTTCCCTGTTCTTCTAGGCCAAGGAAGTTTCTTAGAACTTCTTCTTCTGGTTCTTTTACTTCTGTTCCTGGTGCGGGTGGTTTGGTGGGTCTTTCTATTTTATTCTCTCTGTATATGCCCAGGGCCTTTACTTCTCCCACTGTATGTTCCCATTCCTCTGTTGGAAATTTATCCGTGACTTTCATACCTGTTTT
>PWFL01000031.1 GCA_003553825.1 Candidatus Iainarchaeum sp. | reverse complement strand
TTAGTAATGTTAGGAGGATCCTACCTAATAGCAACAGGCCTACTGGAATCAAGATCACCTGAACAAAGGGAGAGGATAAACATGGATAACGATGAGATATTTGAACTGCCTTCACCAAATATAACCGGGGAATTACCGGTTGAAGAAACAATAGAAGAAAGAAGATCAATCAGGAGCTACACAGAGCAACCACTAGATATAGAAGAAGCTTCTCAACTGCTCTGGTCCGCCCAAGGAATAACTTCAGATGATGGAAAGAGAGCCGCTCCTTCAGCCGGAGCCACCTACCCGCTTGAAACCTATCTAGTGGTATATGAAGGAGGAGTAGAAGACCTGGAAAAAGGAGTGTACAGATACATCCCAGAAGACCACGTTCTGGAGAAAATTCTTGAAGAAGAGATTCACAGCGAGCTTTCAAGCGCTGCACTAGGCCAGTCACCGGTTGAAGACGCTCCTGTAAACATCGTTATAACAGCAGTATACGAGAGGACCAAAGAAAGATACGGTGAAAGAGGAAAAAGATACGTGCACATGGAAGCAGGACACGCAGCACAGAACATCTACCTGCAGTCCGAAGCACTGGACCTAGGCACAGTTGTGATAGGAGCATTCAACGACGGAGAAGTCCAAGAAGTGATGGATCTGCCGTCGGATCACGAACCGCTGTACATCATGCCGGTTGGAAACCCGGGATAAATAGACACATGAGTAAGGTTTTTGAGCCTAGAACCCTTTTACCAATTACCAGACTAAAGACCAGGTTAGAACATTAGTAGAGGGTCCAAACCCCTTCCAAGGCTTTCGACTAAAGTGAGGTTACTCTTTGGCTTTTTTTAGTTTCTTTTCTATGTATTTCGTTTCTTTTTTGAAGCTGGGTAGTTTTCCGGTTATTAGAGATTCTAAACTGCTCCATTGGTTCTTTTTCTCCATCATTTTTTCTTTAAATTCCTCTATATTGATTTCTTTGGCTTCTTCTGGGTTAATGGTGGCTCCGTGTTTGAGTAGGAAGTAGAGATCGTGAAGGTCTCTTGCTCTGTTTCTTCCCTGAACTGCTGAGAGTTTATCCTTTACCAGTTCTTGCAGGGAAGGGAGTTTAACATTGAATAGCGGTATATCTGGGTAGGGTGAATGCAGTTCGTATTCTTTGGTTTCTTCAATTTCCTTTGTTTTTAGTATTTCAACTGGAACTGTGGTTTCTCTGTGTCTAGCGGGTGAGGATACACCTAGCTTTATGAATAGCATGTTGTCTGTTTCCCTATCTTTTTTTATGTCGACCTCGAATCCTCTTAGTTCCAGTTCTTTTCCCAGGTAGTCTTCGAGATTCTGGAGCTCTTCTTTTCCTTTACATAGATCTAGGTCCTCTGAGAATCTATTTCCCTTGAGTACCTTCCATATTGAGGTTCCGCCTCGGAAGACTAAACTAGGAGACCTGCTGTAGAGCAGGTAGAGTACTTGGTCTTGTATGTAGTCCTTCCAAGCTTGATCAAGAGTTTTGAGTTTTCTCTGATGTGCGTAGCCTTTTAATTCCTTGGATGTAAGCATTTAAACCACCTGTTCCTCCAGTAGATTCTTTGTTTCTCGTCTTATCTTTTTTTGACCGGAGAGCTCAGCGTATTGGGTGAGTAGCTCTGGGTCCGAAGCCTTTACGGCTTGAGATAGTTCTTCTCTCGGAATTCTATTTAAGTAAAGAGAGTCTATGATTATCTTTTCGGGTTTTGCTACGGGTATTCTTCTTTCTCCTTGCCATATTATGTATTCGTAGCCGTACATCATGTCTTTTTTGATTTGGTGGAACTGGATTGGAGTGCCTTGGAACTTTATTTCTCTTTTGTATCTTCTTCTTGAGGTGATTACCTGTACTTTGAATGGTATTTGGTCTGTGAGGTTTCTTATGTTGAGAGCTGTCCAGAGAGACAGGTAAGAAGGTTGAGTCAGGTACGGAGCTACTGCTATAGGATCATCTAGAGCCGTGTATTTTCCTCTTTCAATTCTTTTTATCTTTCCTCTCTCAGCAAGGTTGTGGAGTTTTTTCTTAGCGTAACCTCTACTTATATCTCTTTTAACGAGATCCTCCACCCCGAAAACGGGTTTATCAATGATTTCTTCCAATTCATCCTTATATTTTATTTGAGGCATGTTTACATTAAAACCATCACGGTATAAATACATGTAGGTTACCAAAGAAGGTAACTTTCATGTTCCGAATCCTGATCAAGGCTTGCAAACTTTTTCAAAAAGATTGTTCATCAAAAACACAGAGCAACCTAACTGCAAAAGCCTTTTATAAACAAAAACCACATAATCGATTATCCACAAAATTAACTAAATAGTTGTACAAAGAGATGAATAAATATGGAAAAGCACGGATATAAAGACCTAGCTCACATCTACGATAGAGTAAACCAAAATAAGGACTATATCAAAGAAACAGATTTTTTAGAGAGGATACTAAACAAGGAAGACGTTAAAACAGTCCTCGATGTAGGATGTGGAACAGGAAACCACATGCAGATACTGGAAAAAAGAGGATTCAAATGCGATGGAATAGACATAAATCAAGAGATGCTTGACATAGCTAGAAAAAAAGTAAAAGGAGAATTAACCCAGGCGGACATGGCTAACTTCGAACTAAACAGAAAATACGACGCAATAGTTTCTCTCTTCGCATCATTCAACCATCTAAAAAACCTGGAAAAAGCTGAAAAAGCACTAAAATGCTTTAAAGAACACCTGAATAAAGAAGGAATCCTGGTAATAGATCTACATAATCCAAAAGGAAACGGAGAAAAACACGAAAAATTCGAAGACATCGAAAGAAAGATGAAATGGAAATACAATCCAGAAACAAAAATAGAACACACAAAAGTAACATTTAAGATAAAAGGAAGAACAATAGAGGATGCACACACCATGAGGATATACAGCATCAAAGAAATGAAGAGCCTACTGGAAAAAACAGGGTTCTCCATGCAAAAAGCATATGAAAACTTCTCCTTCAACCCAGCATCATCAGAATCAAAAAACATACAGGTACTTGCAAAGGCTAAAAAATAAGCTTATCTGACCTTAAAAAACCTCAAAACAAACTGATCCTCTCTACTATCCTAAAGGTTTTTTACATCACTAAAAGAGATTCGAACAGAACTCTGAATAACGAAAAAGAAATTTATTCCGGGAAGCACCAACATAACTCTGGATAGGGATGAATCAAGAGATAATCAATGAAGTCAGGGAATTCGTGAAGAGAGAATGCGAGAAGCCGACATCTAATTACGGGCACGAGCCATTCGAATTCCACTTCAAGCCAGCGGTTAAATATGCAAAGGAGCTCTCGGAAAAACTGGACGCGGATAAAGAGATAGTTGTGATCAGCACCTGGCTCCACGACATAGGATCGATAATCCACGGCAGGGAAAACCACCATGAAACCGGAGCTGAAGTAGCTGAAGAAAAACTCAAAGAACTAGATTACCCAGAAGAGAAAATAGAACTAGTTAAAGGATGTATAAAGAATCACAGGAGCTCAATAGGCAACCCTAGAAGCACACTCGAAGAGAAGATAGTCGCGGAAGCGGACGCATTGAGCTGCTTCGACGATATACCAGGACTGTTCCAGGTAGCATTCAAATATGAAGATAAAGACAGGAAGGAAGGCATAGAATCGGTGAAGAGCAAGATACAGAATCAGTGGGAGAGTCTTCACTTCGAAGAATCAAGAGAAATAATCAGGCCAAAATACGAAGCAGCTATGAAGATACTGAATTAGAGATCAATTAAGAACTATAAACGCTACGTTAACCGACATCGCTATGAGTATCCAGATTATGTAAGGTACGAATAGATATCCTGCTTTCTTCGAGACCTTGTAGAACTCCCAAGCGGTCCAGGCAACAAAGAAAAGCATGAGTAACATCACTATCAATCCGCCCCAGAGGCTCTGGAACGTGAAGAACACGAATGAC
>PWFL01000010.1 GCA_003553825.1 Candidatus Iainarchaeum sp. | reverse complement strand
TCAGTAGGGCTATCAGAAGACGAAGAAAACCCAGGAATATTCATGGAATACGCAGACACAGGAAAAGGAGCAAAGGAAATAGAAAAAACAGGAGAAAGATCAGTAAAAGAAGTATTCAGCTTCAGAAACTGGCAAGTAAAAGACATAATCAGCAAATCAGCCGAAACAAGACCAAAAAGAAACACCTACGCCTGTGCACTGGCAGCAGTACTGTTCTTCCCGGAAGAAGACTAGAAAACAGAAAAACTTCTTCCAGAATACTGCCCTAGACCAAACTACCCAATTGACCTAAACAAAAGTTTATTTAAAATAAACCACTCACTTAATTAACACTATGAACAGAGAAAAGAAAAAGAAATCCAGAAGCCTCAAAAAAGAAAAAATAAAAAGAGAAACCCTAGATAGAAAAAAGATGAAAAAAGACGTCCTACAAAGCGAAAAAAGACTAAGAGAATACATAAAAGAAAGAATAAGAAAAATGGATAAAAAAGAAATCCTCAAATACGAAAACAAAGGCGAAGTATCGGACCAAATACTGAAGGAACTGGAGGAAGAGGCGAAAAAACAAAATATAGAGATCCCCTCAAAAAGAATAAACAAAAAAGTAATATACAGCGTGATAAACAGAGTGGACGACGACTCAGATATAGCTCCAAAACTAAACATACTCACAAAACGGAGCAGAAGAGACGAACAAGAAAATAAAAAAATAATAAACAGTATAAAATCCGAATTCGGGAAAAAAGAAAGAGAAGCTCAACAAATACTCGAAAAATCCAGAAAAGAAGGAAAATCAATATCTCAAATATTAAAAGAGAAGAATAAAGAGGTTAAGGAAAAAGATAATAAATAATAAAAAGAAAAAAGATTTTTGAAGCTTTTTCAGCTTCTATTACCATCTATTCTTGAGGATAAAATTCTATGCACTCTATTGCTGCATCATTCATGACTTCTTCAAATTCTTCGCTGTATTCCTCTTCCATCGACTCTTCCATGAATTCCTGTTCACCGAACTCATCTAATATGTAGTTGTAGGTGCATTCGCAGAAATCCTCGAGCTCTTCGTCTTCTTCCATGCATCCTTCCATGTATACATCCCTAATACCATTTTCATATTCTGTTTCTTCGTCTTCGTCCTCTGTTTCATCTGTATCCTCATCATCTGTTTCCTCGTCTTCTTCATCAGTCTCTTCTGTGTCTTCCTCATCTGTCTCTTCCGTCTCTTCCATTTCTTCATCTTCTTCACCGTTTACTTCTTCTTCGGGATCTTCCTCTGCAAAAGGACCTATACAACCGATTCCGATCAGAAGAACTCCGATCAGTGCAAGCGATATTATTTTTCCTTTCATGTCAATCATCTCATTTTGTTGAGGTAATTGAAATATATAAAGATTGATCCATCTAGATAGATAAAATCTATGAAAAAAGTGATTTAAATAACTATTAAAATACTAGAACCAGTCTGGCTTGTTATCGATCTTCTTCCATTCCGCAAAACCGCGCTTCTCACCCTTATAATAAGATCTGTAAGCTTTTACAGGATCTTCGGATTCGTACTTCTTGGGCAATGCCTGTGCAAAAGAAGATCTCTCTTCAGTGATAGATTCTTCGGAGAAATCGGGTAATTCACTTAGATAAGGTAATAGATCTTCACAAGAATGTCTCTTACCATACCTCTTTTCAAATTCATTTAAAAGAGCTTTAAAATGTTCTAAAGCCCATTCATAGTTAGCTGAGTTTTCCCTAACCCATTCACTACAAGGATGATTCACATGAGTCTCCTTATAAATCTTATCCTTATCCATATTCGTTCCAATAACATGGTGCGCTGTACTCAGCATCTGAGCTGTTTCCAAAGGCATCTTAACCACGTGTTTATCACACTGCATCTCAGCAGCTTTCCATGGATCCTCGCTCAAAACAAATATGTTCATATCCATCACCTTGGTTAAATATAGTGATATCTTAGGCACTACATTTTAATTATGATAAATTCAAATGAAAATTAGTTTTGGAAAGGTAGGGGAACCAGAAAATCTTTCTTAAGATCCTACCGAGAATTAGGAAAAAAGCTTCTTTTTTTCCCCTACACCACTATTACAACGCTCCCTCCTTATAAACCCTCGCTTTTTTAACCCCTATCTCCTTAAATAAAAACACATATAAGTGAAAAAAACGTTAAGGTAAACCGGTGCCCAAATGGAAAATCCTAAAGAGAAGGTAAAAGACTACTACAAGAAATTCAAAGGAGAAGAGAAAGATCCTGATAAATCAAGAAAGATTCCAGTATCACTCATAACATCACTCACCTTAACAATCATCCTATTCATCCTAGGAAGGAGGAACTTGATAGAGTTTAATTTCCTGCCTCAAGTACCATTACCGGAATACATAAACCTATTAATTGAGACTTACCCCTACGCAATACTAGGTGTTACATTAGCAGCTATCGTGGTATTCAGCATAACCATCAAGAGCTTTAAAGCATTCAAAGATAGCTCAGAGAAATCCTACTGGGAAAAAGCGATAGGATTCATACATTACACCATAATAATACCAACAGTAATACTTATTATAATCTATATAGCCTTCTTAACTTTCTTATTAGGATTCACTGCACCTATAAATAACTTCATTTCCGTATTAACGCTATTAGTATCTTTCCTGTTATACGAGTACTTCACCTCAAGTTTCTTAATATCTATAGAGTTTAAGAAGAGATTTAGCGCTGGATCGTACGAAGAATTAAAAGAGAAAGCTAAGAAAAGAAGTATAAGTCCTTTTACTCTCTTCAAGTTCTTCTTACTAGGTGTTTACGCAGTGTTGTTATTCTACCTAATTGTTATCAACTCTGGAATGGAAGCCATAATCATGGTCCCCACTGCATGGATATTCCTAGTAACTCTGATGAATCTATCTCATGCATTCAAAATCCTTTCAGAAAATATCAGTGTTGTTAAGGTGAAGCTGAGTGAGAGAGCTACTGGTAAATCAACCGTAAAAGAAGAACCTAAAGAAGGATTGTTCCTTGATGAAGAAAAAGGATTTGTGAAGATCATGCTGGAGGATAGTTTCCCTAATTGGTGTTTGATAAACGAAGTGGATATTGAGTTAATGGAGTTTGAAAAAGAATAGAGTTCAAGAGACTACATGTTTAGTCCTTCTGTATCTTCTTTTTCCATCTTTCTCTTCAATCTAAAAACTTCCATTGTCTTATTATCATCCTTTAATCTATCAATTATTTCTTTGTAATTACTTTTCTGTATTTCTCCTTTCTCTATCATCCGAGTAATGTGGTCCTGACCTTCTTTTTCTATCTTTTCAACGGCTTTTTCAGGTTCAAGAGCTTTTTTCTCTCTTCCTTGTTCTATGTAGAGCCCTTTCTTTTCAGCGTCTTCGGGAAGAAAAGCTTTTACTCCTGCTCCTTTTCTAAACTTTTCTTTTTCTATACCTCTGTTTTCAAGGTACTTTTTTCCCTTCTCTTTCAGAGTAACTTCGTATATTGGCTTTTTATCCCCCGATTCTCTTTCAACCACCTTACGAGCGAGTTCGGACATCGATGTAGCTACTTTGGATCCTTGGTATTCTTCTTTCACTTGTATATGTTCAGCTTTATATGGCTTTTCTCCTTCTTTGGCTAGTTCTCCTCCTTCTTTGAGAACTTTTTTACCTACAAGTTTCTTTTCTCCCTCAGCATTCTCTCTGACCGCATTGATCTCTATACATTTCTCTCCATTCTCTGCTTTTGCTTCTCTTTTTCTGAGTATAATTCTTTCGTTTTCGTATGGAGATGGTAGAATAGCTTTAGCCTCACCATGTCTATTTTTCTTTTCTACTTCGCTCACTTCCTTCCAGTCGGAGCGAGTCATCTTCTCTTTCTTCTTACCATCCTTTTTTCTTTTCTTATCTTTCTTCTTGCGGTTTTTAGCCATCTTTTCACCTTTATTTACCTGTCCAGCCTATTCAAAGGAATCTCCGGGTAGGAATCCCAGGAAGAACAGGAAGAATAGGAAGAACAGATTGTAAAAGCTCGGGTTCCAGAATCCCAGAAATCCTGAAAATCCTAGAAATCCTAAGTATCCTAGTTTTGAGTAGTCCAT
>PWFL01000049.1 GCA_003553825.1 Candidatus Iainarchaeum sp. | reverse complement strand
TTTTGAGCGAGTTCTCCATTGTATTTGAATTTATCTACTTTTTCCTCGGCTTTTTTTCTCTTTTTCTGGAAGTCCTTTAGGAAGTTTTGCAGTTTCTCTATCGCTATCTGTTTCAGTTCTCCTGTGAGCATCTGTCCTGATTCGTATTCTTTTTTTATTCTTTCTATTTCCTCATCGTCGTCCTCTAGGAGTATTTGTAGCCATTGGAAGGACGTGTCGACTTCAGTGTTTCCTCCTTTTTCCCTGTGTTCTTCTTTGCTTGTTCTTCCTCCTGAGTAGGCGTATTTATTTATCTTTTCAGGTATCTCATCTATGTCTTCGTCTAGGAATATGGTTGTGCTGGGTTTGGATGAACTCATCTTTCCCTCGGGTCCTTTCAATCCTGGTAGTAGCTTGCTGTGTATTGCAGCTGTCTTTTTATATCCTAGTTTTGGTGCTACGTCTCTCTGTAGTCTCCAGTACGGATCCTGTTCTATTGCTGAAGGTATCAAGCATCTTTTTTCTTCGAATAGGGTTGGAACCATCTGTATGGCTGGGTAGAACAGGCTCCCTATGTTGGAGCTGTTGTCGAGTCCGAATGTGGATCTTACTTGTGAATAGGTGATTCTGTTAGCTATCTTCACTGCTTTTTCGTATAGATGGCCAGCGTATTCCGTGTTTTTGAATATGAATGTTTTGTCTTCGTCGAATCCCAGCGCGGCTATGTCCTTTATGTTGTCGTCCGCGTAGTTCTGCACTTGTTCGTATTCTTTGTCCTTGAAAAGGAACTTTTCGTCGTCGGTTACCTGTATGTATAGGTTGACGTTGAATTTTTCCTGAAGCCATTTAGTGAACATCAGGGCTGGTAGGTGCCCTATGTGCATCTTGCTGGATGGCCCCATGCCTGTATATAGGAAGAATCCTTCTCCTGATTCGTGGTCATCCAGTATCTTATCCATGTCTCGGTGCGAGTAGAAGTATTTTCTTCTAAGGAATTTGTGGAGCTCTCCAGCGTTCTTCTCTATCCTTTGAAGTAGGTTTTGATCTATCTCGTCCGTTCCGAATTCCTTGATCAGCCTGTCGTAGTCCACTTTTCCCTCTACTTCGAAAGGAGTTACTTTGAAGTCTTCTTCGCTCATGTTTTCCACCGGGTTAATCTATGCAGTTCTTCCCTTTATTTATTAACCATAGTTATTTTTATCAATGCAGGTCAAAGAATTTCATCATCTGTAAAAGATTTAAATAAAGGGGTTACCTTACTCTAAATATGAGATGTTTGGAAGAAGCCGGTGAAAAAGTACCGATGCTAGGGAACGAAGCAATAGCTAGAGGCGCTATAGAGGCAGGTGTAGGATTAGTAGCCTCCTATCCAGGAACACCTAGTTCAGAGGTGCCTATGACTCTTTCCAGGTTATCAGATAAGCTCGATTATTATTTTGAATATTCTTCCAATGAAAAAGTTGCTTTTGAAACAGCTGCAGGAGCAGCATGGAGCGGAGTACGTTCCATAGTTCCAATGAAGCACTTCGGATTGAATGTAGCTGCGGACTCAGTTTCACCGGTAGCCTATTCCGGAGTAAAAGCCGGTATGGTTATCATGGTAGCTGACGATCCAAAGGGATGGAGCTCCGCACAGTCCGAACAGGACACACGTTACTACGGCGAGATGTGCAGACTGCCTATAATAGAGCCCGCAAACCCGCAAGAGGCCCGAGAACTCACGGAAAAAGCATTCGATCTTTCAGAGGAATTTGAACTACCGTTCATACTTAGAACAACCACGAAGATAAGCCACTCAGTAGAGACAGTTGAATTAGGTGAAAGAAAAGATATAGAGACAGAAGGATACTTCGAAGGAGAAGAAGAAATGTTCGACAACGTTGGACCAGGACTACAAAGACAACACAGAAAAGTCGACAGAAAACTAGAGGAGATAGAGGAAAAGTACGGGGAAAAACTGAACAGAGTGGAAAAAAGCGGAACTGAAAAGGACGAAATAGGTATCATAGTTTCAGGAGTAAGCTACGATTATGTTAAGGAAGCAATGCAGAAACTCGACATAAATGCACCGTTGGCAAAGCTCGTTATGACTTATCCAATATCAAAAAAATTCATATCAAACTTCATAGAAGATAAAGAAGAAGTACTGGTTGTAGAAGAACTACAGCCTTTTGTTGAAAAAGAAGTTCAAAGGATAGCTAAAGACACGAATCCAGAACTAAAGATACACGGGAAGGATCTCCTCCCAAAGGACGGAGAGTACAACCTCGAAGTAATCATCCCCGCGTTAGAAGAAGTTTTCGACAAAGACATAGGAATAGATTTCGAAGAACATGAAGAAAAAGCAAAGGATGCGATGGAGGGCTTACCCCCGAGAAAACCCGTTTTCTGCCCAGGATGCCCGCACAGATCCACATTCTACGCCTTGAAAAAAATCTATGGAAAGAACATAATGTACGGTGGGGATGTGGGATGCTACGCACTGGGAACCTTCGAACCATACGACATGCAGGACTTCCTTATAAGCATGGGAGCGAGCCTGGGGCTCACCCATGGGGTAAAGAAAGTCAGCGACCAGGACGTAGTGGTAACAGTAGGAGACTCAACCTTCTTCCACAATGGAATGCCAGGACTAGCTAACTACGCCTACAACGATGGAGAAGCACCATTGATAGTTGTGTTCGATAATAGATGGACCGCTATGACCGGTCACCAACCACACCCAGGAACGGGAAAAACCGGAATGGGAGAGGACGTCACCCCATTAAAAATAGAGGACATAGCAGAAGCAATGGGAGCAGAAGTAGAAATAGCAAACTCCTTCAGCCAAGAAGAACTCGAAGAAAAAATAAAAGAACTCAAACAAAAGGACGGATTAAGAGTACTCGTGAGCAAAGGAGAATGCAGGCTAGTTACAAAGAGAAGAAAGAAAAGAGAAGGAAAACCAATCGTCAAGTTCCAAGTGGAACAAGATAAATGCACAAAGTGTGGAATATGCACCGAAGAATTCGCCTGCCCAGCAATAAAAGAAGAAAGAAAACAAAAAGGCGAAGAGCCAAAGTACACCATAGATCCAGACATATGCCTTGGATGCAGCGTGTGCAGCCAAGTATGTCCACAGGGCGCGATAAAACCGAGGAAAGGTGAATAAAAATGAAATTTGATCTACTGCTAACAGGAGTCGGAGGAGAAGGAGTACTAACAACAGGAGTAATGATTACCAAAGCAGCTCACGAAGAAGGAAAATACGTGAGAGGAGTTCAACTACACGGACTATCACAAAGAGGAGGCACGATCCCAACCTACATAAGATTCGGAGATAAAGAAGGAATTCACTCCCCAGCACCTATGAAAGCTGACGTGGATCTAGTCATGTCATTCGAACCAATAGAAGCGGTAAGAGCAACCGAATACGCTAGAAAGGATAAAACTAACTTTGTTCTGAATACATATCCCTACATGCCGATCTACGGTAACCTGGAAAACGTTCCTTACCCAGATATGGATGAGATAAAGAAAAGAATAGAGCCATTTGCGAAGGATATAAAGGTATTTAAAACGGATAAAAGAGCTAAAAAAGAGTTCGGAGATATAATATACGGTAACGTGATGTTAGTAGGTGCAGCGGTGTCTTCAGGAGAACTCCCTCTTGATAAAGATACTGTACGTAGTGCCGTGGAATCCATGGCTCCACGTAATGTTGAGGAAAACCTCAAGGCATTTGCTCTAGGTCTTGAGATGGGTAGAGAATAAAATATATTTGGTTTTTCTCATTTCTTACAATAATCCTTTGGTTTGGCTAATCAGTTCTTCTCTATTGTGTTTCTCGGCTTTTTTTCTTAATTCTTTCTCCTCTTTATCTTTGTATTTCTTTTCATCTCCCATGTCCAACACCTCTTCTATCTTTCTTGCATTATGTCTTGTGTGCCTGGTTCTATTTATCTCTTGCTGGTTTGAATTAATTTTGACCCTCAGTTATCCATTGCGGTTTTCCGGCTAAGCAAGCTGCTTCCACTAGGTAGTCATCGTATCCCTTTCCTTCTAGGTATTGCCTGGATTCTTCCGTTACTGTTCCAGATTCTTTTTCAAGCCATCTCCCAAGGCATATATTACCGCATATTTCCTCGCTGCTCTCTGTATCCCATTCAAAGCCTGTTGGTTTGTTGCTCATTGATAGTGCTCTTGAGCAGCTGGATGCATCTGTTCTTGCTTTGGATACGAGCACTTCTTCGATGTATCTTGGAGTTCCTCTTGTTTCCA
>PWFL01000046.1 GCA_003553825.1 Candidatus Iainarchaeum sp. | reverse complement strand
TTAGGTTCAATCCACCGACTTCTTCTTCCAGTTGGTGTCTAAGTGGATCGTCTTCTCCTACTATGAGCACATCCATTACTCTTCTTTCTCCTATTCCTGGTACGAAGTCGAGCCATCCCATCTGCCATGCTAGTACCCCTATCACTAGTATCAGTAGAATTATAGGTATAGCTAGTTCGTATTTCTTTTTCCAGTTGCTTCTTTCAGGGTAAGCTCCGTAATCCATGATATCATCCAGTGGAGACAGTTTTTAATTATGTTTAATTATTTTTCATGCCTCGGTTATCCTTTAATCACTTAGGGTTTATAAACTTTATGCGACTATTTTTTAAACCGTGTTTTTCACTGAATTTCTTTATTTCAGCAGGGCATCAGGAACTTCATCATGTTGAATACCACGCTTTTACCCCAGTCCGTGTCCGGTCTGTACCCTATTTCGGGTGGGAAGGCGTAGTACACAACGGTTCCTGGTCCAACAACTGCTGTGGGTCTGTGTGTAACTACAGCAGGGTAGTTTGTTTCTCCTTCTCCCTTGCTTAATGTGAATATGACTTCGTTTCTCTGTATTCTTTCAGCAGTTACTCTGGAGAAGTTAGCTGTTCCAAAGTACACTTGATCGTGGATCAGTCCAGATGTTAATATATGTTCGGCTGCAACAGGGTTCAGAAACAGGTTCTGTACTGTTGGATCTCCTTTTTGCAGGTGATCCACTCCCAGTATCCTGTGAGCAAAGTCCAATCCTGGTAAAATCTCGTATCCCGGTGTTTTTGACGGTCCTCTTTTCCAGGGGTTTGCTCTTTCTCCACATAATTCATTTGCTTTTTCCCTTACTTCTCCTTTTTCCATCTGCATTAGTTCTTGGTCCGGATCCAGTTCTCCTCTGATTTTTTCAACGCAGTTTAGTATTCCTTCTGCATTCTGGATTTCGTATATTTTTTCACCATCCTCTTCTCATAGATTTACCTCTTGGTGTATTGAGTGATTTAGCTGTATGAACTTGGTTACTATCTCTCCGTAGTCCTTTCCGCATAGTCCTGCTTCAAATTCACTTGGATCATCCAGATCTCTTCCTGTACCGCTTTCGATTGTTTCCCCGTCTCCACATTCTTCGTAAGTTTCGTTGTTAGCCTGCATTGTTATCTCACGTCTGTAATTAATCCTAATTGGTTTTTCCAGTTCTGGATTTCCTCTGCATATGTAGTCGTTCTCTCCAAGTCCTGTTCCGGCGTCACCTACCCATACCAGTCTTCCTCCGTCCTGAACGAATTTCCCGAATGCTCTTAATGATTCGGTGGAGATATTCTTAGGCCCTTCAACTATGACTATGTCGTACGGGTCCAGTGCCCCACCAGCTGTACGAACATTTTCGATTGGAATAATTACTGGGAAAACATTTCTCTCCTGGACTATAGCTTCTCGAAGAAGGTTGGGATCTCCTATGGCTCCTTCTCCTTCAACTATAGCTATCTGTGGTTCCCCGAATATTCCATAGTAGGCGGTGCATAGTCCGGGTACAGCATCCCCTCTCATGTAGCCGAACCTAACTAATAGGATGAGTAGTATGAACACTAGTAGAGCTATGGCTATGATGTGAGGAACCGATTTTTTCAAGTCTTCGTAAGCCATTTTATCCCGAATCCCGATTAATGTTTAATCATTGTGCAATATTAGTATAACCTTGTCTCATATATAAAGCATCAAGATTTATAAATTAATAGGGATATAAAAAACATAAGATCAGTATTAATTCAGGATAGTGATTGAAATGAAAGGAATGAAAAAACAGGCTCCATCGGATTCAAGCGGACCAAGCAGCACAGCCGGATTAATGCGATTCTTTGATGTATCAGGCGGAGGACCACAGATATCCCCACAGGTAGTTGTAGGAGCAGCTATAGGCATAATAATACTACACATCATTATTTCAGCCATAGCTTAAATCTTTAAAAAACTCTAAAATTTTTTAATATAGCTATTTCTCCCTCTAGAGTATTGTTACTACTCCCATGGAAAGCAGAGCTATTACAGTGGCGGCGGTCAATACACCTAATACTATAGGTAAGAAAACATCTCTTTTATTCATTCCGAACAACCAAGAGACCAAACAACCAGTATAGACTCCGGAACCTGGTAGAGGAATCGCTACAAATACGTATACCCCTAAGGAACCGTATTTATCAACGTAAGGATTTGAACGTTCTCTTAACTTCGATACATAAGTCTCTATGAACCACCAGTCCTTTATAATTTTCCAAAATAGAGCCAAGAACAGAAAAACAACCGGTATGAGTATAATATTCGCCACTATAGATGCGAGGATAACCAGCACTGGATTGAGTCCGAGCGCGATTCCAAGGGGTACGGAGCCACGTAACTCCACGCCCGGTAAGAAGGACACAAACAACACCACGATCAAGTCAGTCGAAATCATGTTAATCTAAAAGTATTAAGTAGAGCCAGGTATTAATTAAAAATGGTTACAGAACCAAAAACTCGAAAACCCGCAAAGGTGATACAATGAAAAAACTAAGGGGAAGCATAGAAAAAAACCTAGACGAGGAAACACTCAGCCGGATCAAGGCAGCTCCAAAACCAACAAAGGTAGCTGAAGCACTTGCAGTAGTAAAAGAATTCAGAGGAAAAGCACTCGACCTATCCGAGATAGCAGAAGTAGCCAATATAGCAAATCCAGGCAGAGAAGAAAAATCAAATGAAGAACAATATTCAGTAGAGGAAATGAGGAAACATCCAGATCTAAGAGTTCTCTCCACACCAAAAGGAGTATACGTAAGATACACAGGAGAATAAATCCTTTATTTCCTCCACTATCCTTTTTATACAGACAACTAAAGAGTCTAAAAACCAATTAATCTGGATAGCCGGGTCCGTGGTCTAGTGGTATGACATCACCTTGACGTGGTGAAAATCGGGAGTTCAAATCTCCCCGGACCCATTCAGTATGATAAGAATATCTGGAGTTAGGATAAGAGTAAAGAATTAGAAATATCTAAGCATAGGCATCTTTTCTATGGATAACCGATCGGAAAAATAAAGTATCTTCGCTGATGTCGAAGAATGCTCTGTAATCACCTATACTCAATCTCCAGATCTTTTCACTGGTTATGAATTTCGTGCTGTTGTGTACTCTTGGATCCAGACCGTATTCATTGAGTTGCTTCTTGAATTCAGCTAGTTTCTTTTTAATCCTCTCTCGAGTTTCTTTTGGAAGATTGGAAATATCTCTTTGGAACTGTGGCTTAAGGATGAAATCATAGTTATTTTTAGAGTATTTCATTGATTTCTTTTCCTCCTTCTTCCATTCTTGATTTCCTAATCTTCTTTTTAGCCTTTTCAGATAATTTTTTCTCTTCCACATTCCTGAGAAGTGTTCTTAAGAACTCTCCTTTTGAAGTGTAGTTTCCTTTTTCCATATTTCTTTCAATCATCTCTACCTGTTCCTCAGTGGCTCTAAAACTGATAGTCTTTGTAGCCATTGCAACACCCCCATATATTTTTTATTACATATGTTTACAATAGTATATATAAGTTGGGGGTGTATATGGCTCTAGGTTAATTTTCCAAATTTATCCTTTACTTTATTTTTTCTAACTTCCTGAGTTAATTCCAGTTGAAAAAGAGAATCAGATTTTCTTCACGAAGAGCGCTGCAGAGCAATTGCAAGGAGGTTCACCACAAGCTGAACAGCAATATCCTTGTTTCAAGCTCTCTTCTTTCCAATAATCATTCAATTCCTTTACTTTTTCGAAACCCATTCTATCCATTATACCTGATATAGCTGCCTTTCCGTTTTTGATCCATCCTATAGTGTACACGATGTTAATCTTCTTTTCCTGAAGTTCAGATATTACCTCATTGTTGAGCTCGGTCCCTATACCTCTACCTTGATAATCTTTCTTCACGGAACCTGTTTTTATAGCTCCCACTCTTTCAAAATCTTTTAATGTAAATGGATATTCTTCTCTAGGGATCTTTAGGTAATCATCAACCGCTTCTTTATCCTGAATCTCAAAGTTTAAGTAACCTAGGACTTCTTCAGATTTTCCAACCGCTATAAGACTGTAAAAATCGTTATTTGAGTCCAGAGCTTTTTCCAGTTCCTCTTCTTCTAAGTAATCTTTACCAAGTTCATTATCAGCTATCTCCAAAACTTGTTTTACATATCTTTCTTTAAGGTGTTTTACTTCGTACTCTAAATCCTCCTTTCCATTCATTTGTTGAATTATCTCTTCAGCGAACTCTCGTGCACGTTCCAGGT
>PWFL01000045.1 GCA_003553825.1 Candidatus Iainarchaeum sp. | reverse complement strand
GGACTACGAGGAACTAGCAGAAAAAAACATATCCGAAATAAAAGAACAAGCAGAAGAATTCACAGAAGAACAGTACCAAGAACTACTGGAAGCGGAACAAGAAAACAAAGACAGAGCAACACTAAAAGAATGGATAGAAAAACAACTGGAATAAAAAATAAAATCCGAACAATAAAAAGAACTAAAGACCTTTAAAGGCGATAAAATGGATGAACCAAAACAAGCCGAAGTAAACATCGGGCTAGCAGGACACGTGGACCACGGAAAGACATCAGTAGTCAAAGGAATAAGCGGAAAATGGGCCGACACACACAGCGAAGAACTCAAAAGAGGAATCACAATGAAGCTAGGATACGCAGACACCACATTCTACAAAGGCGAAGACAAACAAGGAAACGAACTATACACGTCCAACCCGGACCAATGCAAAGGAGAACCAGAAACACTTAGAAGAGTATCATTCGTGGACTGCCCGGGGCACGAAACCCTGATGACAGTGATGCTATCAGGAGCAAGCATAATGGATGGATCACTATTAATAATAGCTGCAAACGAAGAATGCCCACAACCACAGACAAAAGAACATCTCTCAGCCCTGGACATAACAAACACTGAAAACATAGTGATAGTGCAAACAAAGATAGATCTAGTGGACAAAGAAGAAGCAAAACAACACAAAGAACAGATAGAAGAATTCATAAAAGGAACAGTAGCAGAAAACGCTCCAATAATCCCGGTATCAGCACACCACGACATAAACTACGACAAACTAATAAAAGCAATAGAGGAAGAAATACCAACACCAGAAAGAGACCCGAATAAACCAGGAAGACTCTACATAGCAAGATCATTCGACGTGAACAAACCAGGAACACCAATACAAGAAATACAAGGAGGAATAATAGGAGGATCACTAACACAAGGAGAATTCGAAAAAGGAGACAAAATAGAAATAGTGCCAGGCGTGAAAAGAGACGGAGAAACAAAAAAACTAGAAACCGAAATCGCTTCACTATCAACGGAAGAACACGAAATAGAAAAAGCAAGACCAGGAGGACTCATAGGAGTACAAACAAAACTAGACCCATCCCTAACAAAAGGAGACAACCTAATAGGATCAATAGCAGGAGAAAAAGGAACCACACCAGAAGTAACAACAGAGATAGAGATAGAGCCAAATCTACTGGAAGAAAACGTGGACATGGAAAAAGTACAACCGATCAAGACCAATGAAAAACTAGTAATAACAGTAGGCACGGGCACAGTGCTCGGAACAGTACAAAAAATATTCAAAAACACCGTGAAGATAAAACTACAAAAAGAAATGCCAATAGAAGAAAACTCAAGAATAGCACTATCAAGAAAAACAAAAGGAAGATGGAGCCTAATAGGCTACGGAAAAACCATAGAAAAATAAAAACAGAGAAAAATGAAAACAAAACCAACAAAAAAAGAAACAAAAGTAGTACTGGACCCCAATTTCCTAGTACTACCACAAACAAAAAAAATAGACATATTCAAACAAATAAAACAAAAAAAACCAAGAGCAAAATTCATAGTGCTCAAATCAATCCAAAAAGAACTTAAAGAAATGAATACAAAAGCAAGCAAAGTAGCACAACAACTAATAAAACAAAAAAACATCGAAATAGACACGATAAAAACAGATAAAACACACACGGACGATAAAATAATAGAATACGCGAAGAAGAAAAACGCGGAAGTAGCCACGAACGACAAAGAACTCAAAAAAAGATGCCAAGAAAAACAAATACCGGTAATATACCTGAGAAGCAACAAGAAAATAGAAACATGAACACCAAAAAGAGGTAAACACAGGAGAAAAATAAATAACACAACGAATAAAAAACACAACAGGTGATTCAGATAAACAACACGAAAAACCTATGGAAAGACATACCAAGAGGAAAAAACCCACCAAAACAAGTCAACGCAGTCATAGAAATACCAAGAAGAAGCCGAAACAAAATCGAGTATCAAGACGAAGAAGGATACTTCAAGCTAGACAGAGTCATACACTCACCATTTCACTACCCAGGAGACTACGGATTCATACCACAAACAATATCAGAAGACGGAGACGCACTCGACATCCTAGTGCTAACTGAAGAACCAACATTCACAGGATGCGTAATAGAAGTAAGACCAATAGGAGTGCTAAGAATGGAAGACGAATCCGGAACAGATGATAAAGTACTAGCAGCACCAATGAAAGACCCAAGAAAAGCAGACTACAGGGACATAAAATCAGTAAACAAACACAAAAGACAAGAAATAGCTCACTTCTTCAGCGACTACAAGGAACTGGAAAAATCAAAATGGGTAAAAGTAAAAAACTGGTTGGGAGCAAAAAAAGCCCACAAACAAGTCAAGAAAGCCATGGACAAATACGACGAAGAAAAATAAACAAAGAGGGATAAAATGTACGAACAAATCACAGCTGAAGACTCAGTCCGAATACCACCAAAGTACTTCGACAGACCACTCGAAGAATCCGCAATAAAAGCACTACAAGACAAATACGAATCCAAAATAGATCAAGAACACGGAGTAATAATAAGCATAACCAAATGCAGAGACATAGAAGACGGAAAAATAATACCAGGAGACGGATCAGCCTACTACAACGTCACATTCGACGCACTAGTATTCAACCCGAAACTACACGAACCAGTAAGAGGAAGAGTGAACGAAATAGTGAACTTCGGAGCATTCGTAAGATTCGGACCAATAGACGCACTAGCACACGTATCACAGATCACGGACGACTACATGACATACAACGAAAAAACGGAAACACTATCAGGAAAAGAAACCGATAGAAAAGTCAAAAAAGACGACGAAATAAGAGCAAGAATAATCGCAGTATCACTCAAAAACAACGTCAACGACTCAAAGATAAATCTAACAATGAAACAACCAGGACTAGGAAAAAAAGAATGGATAGAAGAAAAGAAAGAAAACGAAGAAAAGAACTAAAAAAACAAAGAGATGATTAAAAATGAAAGACAAAGCATGCAAAAAATGCCACAGAATAGTGAAAGGCAACCAATGCCCAGTATGCAAAGAATCAAAACTAACACAAAGCTGGAAAGGATACACAATAATACTGAACCCAGAAAAATCCGAACTAGCGGAAGAACTAAAGGTAGACACACCAGGAAAGTACGCACTAAGAATAAAGAAATAACAAAGGTGATAAAATGCAGATAGAAAAACAAGAAGAAAAAGAAAACCCACTACTCCACAGAAACGAAATAACCGTAAAAATCAAAAACTATGCAGAAACACCATCAAGAACACAAGTAAAGGAAAAAGCCTCAGCAGAACTAGGATACGACAAACAAAATCTAGTAATAGATAAAATAAGCCAAGAATACGGGAAAAAAGAAGCAACATGCACAATAAAAGCATACGAAAACCAAGAAGACATGGAAAGATACAGCAAAAGCTACAAAAAAGAAAGAACACAGAAGACACAGGAAAAAGACGAAGAAGTAGAAGAGGAAACAGAAGAGACAGAGGAAGAAGAAGAGCAAGAAGAAGATGAAAGTGAAGAAGAAACAGAAAAAGACGAAGGGGAAGAACAGGAAAAAGAAGATGAGGAGGAAGAAGAATGAAAACAGATAAATACGGAACAAAAGACGGTAAAACCGAGGTAGAAAACCCAACGTGTCCAAAGTGCGGAGAAGGAGTTCTACTAGCAGTTCACGAAGACAGAAAACACTGTGGAAAATGCGGCTATACCAGATGGGAAAACAAAGAAGATGAAGAAGAAAATGAAGAGTAAAGATAACGATGATAACCTCCATAGCACTTTACGCAATACTACTCTCAATACCACTATACCTCAATAAAGGAACTATAATACAGAGGCTAGGGTTCAAAGACAACATAGAAATAAAAAGAGAAACCGCAATAGCTCTAATATTCATAGTAGCGTTACTAATTGCTTCAATAATAGTTAGCTTAGTTTTCTATCAATTAGGAATGCACGAAGACGTTCAGAGAACAGCGGAAGTGTTAAAACAAATTCCACTATACCAAGTTTTAATCGTTCTCCTTATAGGTTCATTCGTTGAAGAAGTGTTCTTCAGAGGGTTCCTCCAAAAAAGAACCAACCTATGGATCGCTTCAATACTATTCGCGCTTTCCCACATCATATACCTCTCATTCACACAAGTTGTAGGAACTCTGGCACTAGGATTGCTTTTAGGATACCAGTACGAAAAAACAGGAGGGGTGTACAGCCCAATACTGAGCCACACATTCTACAACCTCATAGCAGTAACAGCCATGTACCTAACAATATAGGAAGGTGTAAAAATGAACTGTCTTGGAATAGAGTCAACCGCGCACACTCTTGGAATCGGGATAGCGAACCAAGAAGACATAATAGCTAATGAAAAAGACGTGTACAAACCCGAAGAAGGAAAAGGCATAATTCCAAGAGAAGCAGCAGAACACCACAAAGAAGTGAAAAAAGAAGTCCTGAAAAAAGCTCTAAAAGAAGACGAAATGGAAAAAGAAGACATAGACATAATAGCAGTTGCCAACGGGCCAGGACTACCACCATGCTTATTACAAGGTGTTGGATTAGCCAGAGAACTGTCAAAAGAACTAGAAATCAAGATAGTTCCTGTGAACCACTGCATAGCACATATAGAAGTAGCTAAAAAAGAAACAAACGCGGAAGACCCATTAGTACAGTACGTGTCAGGAGGAAACACTCAGATACTATCACATGCAGACGGAAGGTACAGAATATATGGAGAAACACTGGACATAGGAATAGGAAATGCCTTTGACAAACTGGCAAGATCAATGGGTCTGGAAATGCCAGGAGGCCCAAAGATAATGAAACTCGCGGAAAAGAGCAACAAGTACATAGAACTGCCTTACACCGTGAAAGGAATGGACCTGTCATTCTCAGGACTAGTTACCCAAGCTAGCAAAAAACACGAAGAACACGAAAAAGAACATATAGCTAATTCATTCCAGGAAACAGCTCTATCAATGCTAGTGGAAGTAACTGAAAGAGCACTAGCACACACCAAAAAAGAAGAACTTTTACTAACAGGAGGAGTAGCGCTCAACAAAAGACTCAGAGAAATGGATGGAAAAATGGCGGAAGAACACGAAGCAAGTTTCCACGTACCACAAAACGAATACTGCGGGGACAACGGAGCAATGATAGCGTACACAGGCAGGCTATATAGAGAAAAAGCCGAAAAAGAAATAGATATAAAGCCAAGATGGAGAACGAATCAATACAAAACAAACAAATAAAAAGAAAAACTAAAGATAACAAAGGATAAACATGGAAAAATCAACTTACAAAAAACCATTACTACTAGTCATAATAGCAGTGGCACTAGTAACAGTGTTCTTCCTATTCGACACCATGTATGCTCTCGTAGTCTCCCCAGACATAACGCACCAAATCGAGACAATAGGGAAAAACCAAACACAAGAAGGATGTACAGTAAGATTACGAGGAAACATCGAGATAGATTACAGGCTAGAGATAAGTGAGATAACAATAGAAGGAAGAATAGGAGAATCAACTGAAGTAAGAGAACCAACCAGCCACACAGCACAGAAAACTATCGAGGATCCAGGAGAAAAAACAGACTTCCAGATAGAGATAGAAACCGATCAAGAATGCGATCTATTAGTTCACCCAACAGTAGATATCATATCAGTAGAAAAAACAGTACTTCAAAATAGAGAATAATACAAAAAACACAAATAAAGATTAATATGGATATAATATACAAAGGAGCCGAAGCAACACTATACAAAGGCGAATACCTAGGATATCAAACAGTAGAAAAAGAAAGAAAACCAAAAAAACACAGAATAGAGAAAATGGATAGAACAATAAGAGAAAGAAGAACAAAAAACGAAGCAAAGATGATAAAAAAAGCAAGAGAAGCAGTAAACACACCCTACATATTCAGAATAGATCCAGAGAAATCAAAAATCACGATGGAGTACATAAAAGGACAGACACTGAAAGAAAGAATCAAACAAGGAAAAGAAAACCCTGAAAAGATTGGAAGAAAAATAGGAAAACTGGTAAAAAACCTGCACGAACTAGATATAACCCACAATGACTTAACAACCTCAAATATAATAAGAAAAGACAACGAATTGTACTTCATAGACTTTGGACTAGCGGAAAATACAAAGAAAACGGAAGACAAGGCAATGGATCTGCTAGTGTTCAAGAAAATGCTGAAAAGCACGCACTGGAAACAATTCAAAGACATATGGGAAAATCTGAAAAAAGAATACGGAAAAAAACACGTGCTGAAAAGATTGAAAAAAATAGAAAAAAGGGCAAGATACACGGAAAAAGAAAATGAAAAACCAAAGAATAATTAAAAAAGAAGCGCAGAAACAAAACCACCTGGAAAAACAAGCATATACAAAACCAAACTTATAAAGCAAGATACCAACAATAATACAAAGCAGAACACAATAAACCAAAGGAGAAATCGGAGAAAAAAATTCTTCAAAAACCACATAAAAACACTAAATAGTGATAGAATGACAAGAATGCACACAAAAGATAAAGGAAAATCAGGATCAACAGCCCCAGCATCAAAAGAACCTCCAACATGGATAGAGTTATCCGAAAAAGAAGTAAGAGAAAAAATAAAAGAACTAAGAAAAGAAGGTAAAAACCCAAGCGAAATAGGGAGAATACTCAGAGACAAACACGGAGTACCCGACGTAAAGATAATGACCGGAGAAAAAATCACCAAAATACTGGAAAAACAAGACATGGGCATGGAGTACCCGGAAGACCTGATGAACCTGATGGAAAGAGCCGTAAAAATCAGAAAACATCTAGATAAAAACAAAAAAGACAAAAACAACAAAAGGAATCTCAAACTCACGGAATCAAAGATACGAAGACTTGTAAAATACTATAAAGAACAAGGAAAAATCGATGAAGACTGGCATTATGATCCGGAAAAAGCAAAACTAATAGTTGAAGGATAGTGATACCATGGCAAAAACAATAAACAAATGGAAAGACAAGAACTGGTACCCAGTGAAAGCACCAGAGATGTTCGAAAAAAAAGAAATAGGCGACTCACCAGCACCATCAGAAGAAGAACTAGTAGGAAGAACAATAGAAACATCACTGAGAGACATAACAGGAAAAAGAAGCCACAACAACATACGTGTAAAGTTCCAGATAAAAGAAGTGGAAGGAGGAACAGGCAAAGCACAGGTAAAAAGATTCAACGTAACAAGAGGGTACATAAGAAAAAACATAAGAAAAGGAAGAAGCACTATAAAAAACACACAAAAAATAAAAGCAAATGGAAAAACATTAAAAGTAACCACTTACGCCTTCACAGTAGGGGAATTACACTCCTCACAGAAAAAAGAAATAAGAAAAGTAATGGAACAAGAAATGGAAAGACAGGCTGAAGAAAACGACTTTAACTCCCTAATACAGAAAATGATATTTGGAAAAACCGCAACAAGCTTGTTTAAAAAAGCAAAAGAAGTAGCTCCTATAAAAAGAGTAGAAATAACAAAATGTGAGATAGAAAGAGGAGAATAATGACCCTAGGCCTATCAAGGTTTGCCTTACCTCTGTTTATAGCTCTCTTAGGGCTTGAAAATCGTTCATTAACTTTCAAAGGAGCTATTTCAGCAATATTTCTTTCATATATACTGATACTGAGACAGAACTTTTCCTGGTTCCTAATCTTGTTCTTTTTCTACGTTATTGGAACTATAGCCACGAGATTGAAGTCAAAGGAGAAAAAAAAGTCTGAACTAATGCAGAAGACTCGTGGTGCGTGGAACGTGATGGGAAATGGAGGTATTGGACTCATATTTGCTCTTTTAGGAGGAGTTGTTGGGTTTATTGGATTTGTAGGAGCTACTGCAACAGCTGCCGCTGATACTTTATCCTCAGAAGTAGGTGTTTTATCAAAATCAAAACCTAGAATGGTTACTAACTTTAAAAAAGTTGAACCTGGTACTAATGGAGCAGTGAGTAATTTAGGCATTTTTGCAGCTGTTGTTGGAGCCCTTTTAATTGGTCTGGGCTCAATGATTGAGTTCAGCTGGATCATTGTCCCAATTGCCTTGATCTCTGGGGTTATTGGTCATTTTGCAGATTCTTTTGTTGGTGCATTGATAGAGAATAAGGATTTAATCGGTAACTCTACTACTAATTTCCTGGCAACTACTAGCGGTGGTGTTGTAGCGATGTTGATTTACTTGATTGTGTTGTCGGCTTAGTTATATATAGAGTTGTTTCATTGAATATAGTTAGCTGAATCGTGCTAAATGTATTCAGTAAGAGGCAGGTAAAATGATCGAAATAGTATTGGAGGCTCTTTTCTACATATTACCCGCTTATATAGCTAATTCCTCTGCCGTGGTTTTTGGTGGTGGAGCTCCTTTGGATATGGGGAAGAGTTTTAATGGTAATAGAGTTCTTGGGGACGGTAAGACGTTTAAAGGCACTTTTTTAGGAGTTCTCTGTGGTTTTCTAACCGGGATAATTCTTTGGTTAGTAATCGATAACTCTGTGTTTTTGTTTCTGGGTTTATTGGTATCAGTAGGTGCTTTAGGGGGCGATATATTTGCTAGTTTTTTGAAGAGGAGAACTGGTGTTGAGAGAGGTGGTCCTGTGCCTGTTTTGGATCAGCTTGACTTTGTTATAGGGGCTGTTTTAATCGGATCATTTTTGAGAGCTCCTTCTCTGGAAGCGCTTACCTTGATATTGATTGTTACTCCCTTTATTCATTTATTAACCAATATAATTGGATATTCTTTGGGATTGAAGGATAAACCTTGGTAAGAAAGAGTAGTCCTGGGCGGATTCGAACCGCCGCCGCGGGGTCCAAAGCCCCGTATCCTTGGCCACTAGACCACAGGACTATTCGAGCATGTGTGTTATTCTTTGTATGGTTCTTTGTTAAATAAACTGAGTTATCTTGTTTTGAGTAGATGGGTTAAACTTTCTTTGAGAATAGTTGGTTTTACCTACTCTTTGTTGTTATTCGTAGTAAGAGGTCAGTAGTTTGAATCCGTCTTCCGTTATTGTGAATGGTGTTGGTCCTAGTGGTGTTCTTGTGGCGACCATTTTGTTTATTTTTAATCTTCTTTTTCTTTTCTTTCCCTGTTCGTCCTTTCCCAGTTTTATTACTCCGTCTACTACGTAGGGTTCTACTTGGAAGGGGGTGAGTTTTTCTCTATCCGGTTTTTCCGATATGAATAGAGTGCTGCAGCCTTCTTTTTTTAGTGATGAGGATAGTCTGTGTAGTAGTTTTCTGTAGTCGGCTTTTGAGGATGAGAAGTATCCAAATGGTGTTATATTATCTATGACAACTCTTTTCGCGTTCACTGATTCTATTAGTCTTGATAGTCTTTTTTCTATTTCTCTTGCTACTGATCTGGCGTGGAATTCTTCGTATTCTGCTATTTCGTATGTGGTTATAACGGCTTTTCTTTCTTCTTGTAGTTCTCCTATATCTAGGTTGAATCTGGAGCAGTACCAGGTTAGGTCCGTGTCGTATCCTTGTATGGTTAGGTATATTCCAGGTTCATCGTACTGTTTTACTCCATTGTACAGGTATTGTAGTCCTAGTATTGTTTTCCCCGTTCCTGATTCTCCTGTCAGAAGTACTGTTGACGGGTGGGGGAATCCTCCTTCAAGTATGTGGTCGAGTCCCGGTACTCCTGTTGATATTCTTTCCACATCGGTTTCCGGGTCCGCTTCTACCTCTTTTGTTTTCCTTATATCCGGCATGTTTATCCTCTTTGTTTTGATTTGTCTAGTTGAATTAGACACTGGTTTTTTATATGTGTTTTTGTGGTTAATCTTGATTTTTCCTTTACAGGCAGTTCTCACTGGGTAGTGTACTTGTTATAGTATTTCGTTGATTATTGCGCCGTATGCTGGTCTGGATGTGGTTACTCCTATGAGGCTTCCTATTATTGTCACTATTGCGAATCCTTGTAGCGCTCCAAGACCCATGAATAGTAATGGGAACATCGCGAATATGGTTGTCATTGCTGATCTGAATATTATTGAGAAGGCTTTTTTGACTTTTCTTGCCAGGCTTTCTTCTTTGTCAGTGGTTTTTTCGATTGCTTCTTCTGTCATTATGATCTGGTGGTCCACTCCTGTTCCTACTACTGCTATTATTCCTGCTATTGCCGGTAGGTCGAGCTGCCATCCTATCCATGCTGCTGCTCCTACTGTCATTAGCACTTCTGAGAAGCTGGTTGTTAGTAGTGGCAGTATTATCTTTTTTCGTTTGTACCTTATCGATATGACTGCAGCGACTGCCAGTAGTGCTACTAAACCGGCTAATAAGGAGTAATTCAGGAATCTTGCTCCTAGTAAAGGTGACATTCTGTCTTCTCTTTCTATCTGAACTCCTACTGGTAATCTTCCCGATCTTAATAGGATACTTATTCTTTCTATTGATTCGAATGCTTCTTCTTCGGTTTCAGCTCCTCCTGTTATGCTTGGAGTGTCAACTGGTTCTCCTCTTGTTATACCAGGGGTTAGGTGAACGATGCTTTCTATTTTCAGAGCATTAACTATCCAGAAGTCCCCTACAAACGGCACTTCTTCCACCTCTTCCGCGTTGTGTATCTGTTCTGGATCGAATGTGTCTTGCGGAATTAATACAGTTCTGTTTTCTGTTTGGTTTAGAACTGATTCATCTATTTGATTGGAAACTACTAGCTGTGCTCCGGAGTTCTGTACTAGTTCTTCTATCTCTATCTCGGTTTGTGCTCCTACCGGAGCTTCTGCTTTTTCAAGTGACTGGGGAACTAATCTCTCTTCCTCGTATAGATCTTCATTAATTAGTATTACGGCGTTTCTGGGCCTGTCTATGAACATGTAGAGAAGTTCCTGGCATCTTCCTTCTTGACCTACCATTGGTGTGCATTCGTTTTCCACTGCGTCCGCGAATGATTGAGCTGCTTCCGGTTTTACTCTGAATGGTACGCTCCATTGATAACCTGCTTCTGGGCTGCCTCTTGCCCCATATCCTCTTTGTGGATCGGTTATCACGTCAATTATATCTTGTCCTCGAAGTGCTACTTCTCCATCGTACAGTGTTTCGAAGCTTCCCTGCTGACCTATGATTTCTCTGAGGTTCTCTATTGCCTGTGGATCGGTTTCCGCTACTTCTATTCTAACGTGTGTTCCTCCCTGCGGTGTTACCGCAACATCTCTTAATCCGTAGGCATCTACTCTTTCCTGTAGTACTTGTGTGATGATGCTCATCGTGGATGGATCTACTTCTTCGTCCAGTCTGAGATCTATCATTGTCCCTCCTCGGAAGTCCATTCCTAGCTGTACTCCTCGGAGCGGTATGGGTATTATTCCTATGACTATGACTGCTATTATGAATAGATATACTCTTCTCTTTTTCAGTATTTTCTTCATTTTTTCTTTATTCATCTTGAACACTGTTTGTTTTTCTTAACTGTTCTTGTTATCTGTTTTCTCTTTTGGATAGCCATATCATTATCGGTGCGTTTATGAACCACGTGGTCATGGTGTCCCCTATTAATCCCAGTATCAGGATCAAGGAGATGCTCACCAGTATGTGTATTTGAGTTAGGTGTGAGATTATCAGTAGACCGATTAATGCACTTACCGTGGTTATTGACATTGTTAGGCCTGTTTTCATTGCTCCGAAGGCTCTTTCTTCCGGTGTTCCTTCTTTTCTTCCTAGTGTTTTCATTGTGAGCATTATATCTGAATCTATTGAGTATCCTATGACCATTAGTAGTGCCGCTACTGTCCCCAGGGTTAATGGTATTTGGAATAGCCCCATTGCTCCTAGCCCGAATATCATGTCGTATATTGGAGCTTGGAACACTGCTAGTGATACTAGTATTTTCCTGAAGAAGTAGAATACTAGTATTGATATGAATAGTATTGCTGCTAGTATCGCGTTTCTAGCTTGCATTAGGAACTGTTGCCCCATTGCTGCTCCTATTGAATCGATTGAGAAGTATTCTTCTTCCGATCCTGCCTTTTCCGATATATAGGTATTTATTTGTCTGTTTATATGTGATTCTGTTTCCGATAGGTATTCTTCAGCTATTTCTTCTTCTCCTTCTATATCCCCTTCTAATTCTATTTCTCCGATTATTCCTTGTCCTCTTTGTATTACTTCATTGTATCTTCCTGCTTCTAGATCTTCCTGCATCTGCATTATAGCGTTGTGTCCTACGTAGCTCACGATCAGAACGCTGTCGGCTCCTTCTGTTTTTCGAATATCCAGATCTATTAAGTCGAACTCGTTATTCATCTCTATTTCCAGTTCAGCTGTATCTATTTCTCTTTCTAGTGGTGCTGTTATCCTTGTTCCTCCTTGGAAGTCCATTCCGTAGTTTAGTCTGGTTGTTGCGAAGAACAAGAGGATTAAGAGCAGGATCATTGGAATTATGAATAGTTTTTTGTATCTTCCGTTTTCGTATATGTTCATGTTCATCTCTTATTGTTGCTGTTAGCGGAGTTTTTGGTTCTTGGAGAAAATGGTTGTTATCACTTGTTGTCTTAGTTTTTTGATTTATGTTCGGCTTGATTAATATTGGTTTCTTTGGTTAAGTTTATTTGGGTTGATTCGTTAGGTTTTTTCTTTGTGCCAGCGGTTTTTCGCAGCTTCTCCTTTTTCAAGTTCTTTTATTTCTTTTGAGCACAGATAGGTTTCTCCCGATGCGAGTAATTTATCGTTTTTATCAACTATTAGAACAGGTTCTCCTGGTCTTAGATCCGGGTCAACCTCTTCTACGAATTTGTTGAACACTGTTTTGCCTTTTTCAACGAACTCTACTGCTTCGTCTTTCATAGATATTCTTTGTTCCGGGTACTCCGTCTCTTCGTGTAGTTTTTTTGCTGCTCCGTGGAGCAGGAACATGTGGTCACTTGGTCTTACAACTAGGTAGAGCTCTCCTTCTTTTACTAATTTTCTTATTCTACCTGTTTTTGGTGATTTCTTTATCTCCACGTCTTCCGGAATGATGTCTATCCCTAGCCAGTACTTGCTGGCTATTTTTAGTTTTTTAAGATCACTAACAATTGTCTTTGGAGTTTTTTCCTCTTTAAGTGTTTCTTCTCCTATGTGTGAGTAAGGATAGCATTCTAGGAGTGCTCTTGGCACTTCTCCGAATCCAGGTATCTTGGTTGTTTCAAGTTTTCCTTCTTGAGTTAATTGTTTTGATTTTTTGATTGCTCTTTTGTAGTCCGGTCTTTTTTCGCTGTATTCGGATACTATGAATAGATGCTTTTTCGTGATTGGGTCTCTTTTTTCTATTGTTCTCATGTCGCTTGTCAGGGTGTCCATTAGTTTTTTTAGTGATGGATGGGCTCTTGAACGTGTTTCCATTAGTTCGTATAGTGTTCCTTCTCTTATTGATTGTTTTATTTTTCTTATTTCTTTGAATGTTACGTGTAGATTGTGTTTTGCGAGTTTTTGTTTATTTTCCTGAATCTCTTTTAATTCGTTTTCAGTGCACACTGGACAATTGCAGGGTAGGTACTCCATTTCTTTTACTTTCTTTGTTCCTCTGGAGGTCAGATACCTGCCGTCATCTGCGTATAGTGAATAGGCTGCGGAGTCAAGTAGATCTGCTCCCATTGCTACTAGGAATGGGAATAACATTGGGTGTCCCGCACCGAATAGATGTATTGGTCTGTTTTCAGGTGCTTCTTCTTTGATTATTCTCAAGGGTTCTATCAGTTTTGAATACTTGTATTTCTCCATAGTCGGTACTATGGATCCGAGTGCATGTATATCGAAATTTAGTTTTGATTGTTTTTTCACGCATTCTCTGAATAGTTCTGGTTCTCTCCATCCTTGTAGCGGCCCAACGTATAATGTCTCTTTGTTCTTTATCTGTTCTTGGGTTTCTTCCGATCTTTTTATTGTTTTTTCCACTGTTCTCTGTATTTCTTCTCGGTCTTTGCTTTGTGTTGGTATGTCGAGGATTACTCCTATATCTGTGTTTATTTTTTCTTGGAATTCTAAGATTTCTTTGTTCGTTGTCTCTACTTCTCCGTATCTCATTAGTTGATAGGCTCCAGAATCGGTCATTATTGGTCCGTGGAAGTTCAGGAAGTTATGTATTCCTTTTGTCATTACTTCGTGCAGGTGATCTTTTTTCAGTATGTATGCGTTAGTTATGAGTGCTTGTGCTCCTGTTTCTTTAATCTCCGCTGGTTCTAGGGTTCTCTTGTTAGGGTTTATTACCGGTAGCACTGTGGGAGTTTCTATTTCTCCTTGTTTAGTCTGTAGTTTACCGATTCTTCCGCCTAGGTCCTTTGACTTGATTTCAAAATTCGTCATGGTTTATCTCCAGTGTTTTTTCTTCAGGTTTCTTCGGGTTTCTTCTTCATTTTTACGGTTTGTATTTTTTTCTGAGTTTTTCTATTGCTCTTTGTCTTGGTGATTTCTTCTTTGTTTTCTTTTCAGGCGTTTCTGTTGTTTCTTTTTTAGTAGTTTTTGGTTCTCCAAGCCCTTTAGGCTCCTCTTTTTCCTCGCTTTCTTCTTCAGTTGAGGAGGCGTTTGCCATCGCTATCAGTATTAGTAGTGATAGGGAGAGGAATAGTGCTATGAGTGATATTAGCCCGATTATAGCTGTGTAGTTTATTTCTTCGGTTGGTAGAACTCCGTTTTCTTCTTCCAGGTCGTCTATTATACCTTGGATTCTTTGTGCTTCTTCCGCAAGCCCTCCGTCTCTGTATCTGCTCAGTGATAATTGATAAGTTTCTATTGCTTTTTGTATTTCTCCAAGGCTTTCGTAGGCCGTTGCTGCTTTTTCATAGCTTTCAGCTGCTTGCCTGTAGTCTCCGCCCTGTACTAGGTTTTGAGAAGCGGTTTTGAATTTTTGTGCAGCTTCTGCGTATGCTTCTTCCGCTTTTTCTTGATCTCCTTCTCTTTCGTAGCAGCCTGCGGCTAGTAGGTACTCTTCTCCTGCTCCGAAGTAATCTGGGTAGGGAAACTCGGTTTTTCCCTCTGCCCGTTCCATGTAGGAGTCACATGGAGAGTTTTCCTGCGCTACTGTAATCGTTACTGTAAGAGCTATGAACATCAAGCCAATGATTATATAGGTCAAGCTTTTCTTGGAGGGATTCATCTGAATCCCTGTATTAATTTTCTTCTTCATTTTATTTATGTTTTATTTAATGTTCGAATTGTTCGAATTTTCCAAGTGTTCCTTGAATTTATTTCTTTATTATTACCCGTGTTGGGAATGGTATGCTGACTTCTTTTTCTCTGAATTCTTTTACAACACTTTCTCTTATCTGTGATCGTGATTTTGCCCAACTGGTTTCGTGTTGTTTTATCCATACTCTGCCTTCTAGATCTATTGAGGATCCTCCGAATCCTTTTATTATTACTTCTGGTTCTCTATCATCTGCTCTTGATTCTATGGATTCCAAGGCATTTTGGAAGGCTTCCATTGCTTTCTTTATATCTGAATCGTAGTGTATGCCTACTTCTACTTTTATTCTTCTCACTTCATTTGCTGTGTAGTTTATAATTGGGTTGTTCACGAGAGTTGTGTTGGGCACAGTGACTATTTCCCTGTCAAATGTTTCTATTACAGTGGTTCTGAGTCCTATTTCCTTCACTCTTCCTATGTTGTCTTTTATTTCAATAATATCATCTATTTTGAACGGCTTGTCCAGAGCTATGAATATTCCTGAAAGAGTGTTGGAAACGATGTCCTTTGCACCAAACCCTATAACTATTCCTAGAACACCTGCTCCTGCTAGGGACGCGGCTAGAACTCCTCTAAGCCCAATTATGGATAGTACGGCCAGTAAACCTATTATGTATATTATTGAGACCATTAGTTTCATCAGGATTGATCCTTCAGAAACACCTGTGCCTGTTATCCTGCTGTCCAGTTTCATCACAGATGGTTTTAGTATCGCTATGGTTACTTTTACCGCATAGAGAACTAGCAAGATTCTGAAAACTGGGTTCAAGTGTATGAGCTCGAACCCTAAGATATATAGAGCAAAATAAAGTATTAAAATATAAACAGTCCATCTCAGTATATTGGAGAACTGCTTTTTAGCCTCTTTTGATATCTTTACAGGAGAAATCTTGTCAATAAACCTGCCGAAACGGTGAGGAATCTTGGGAACCAGATACAGAGCCACGAACCCAACTGCAGCTAGGACAAGTAACTTAAATCCAGTCGAAGGAACAAGGATTTCCTCAAGGGAACGGGCTGTCAATCCCCTCAATAATCCCTGTCTAATCACCATGTGAATCTTATGCGCAGACAAATATTAAATAGTTAGATGATTAAAAACTACAAAGAGAGAAAGATCTTTATCCTGAAGAATAAAACCTTAGGAAAAGAACCTGAAAAACAGCAGAGATAAATGAACTTAATGAACAACATGAACTCAAAAAAACACCCAAATCAAGTTCAAAAAGAATACTTAAAAACACGAGAAAAGAGGTGGTTAGATGAAAGAAGAAATAAAAGAAGAGATAAAGGAAGTCACGCAGGAAATGGACGATGTTGCAAACGATCGAGATGTTCCAAGAAATGTTCGAGAGAAACTGGGAAAAGCACAGAAAATGATAAACAAAAAAGCGGAAAAAGACATAGATGCACAGAACCTGGACTTCACAAGAGCAATATACCTGATGAACGAAGCATCCGAAGACATAAACATACCTTTTCACACAAGAACAGATATAATGAACATAACTTCGAAGCTCGAAAAGATAAAAGAGAGTATAAAATAAACTTTAATGAATTAACCCGTGGTAGCATAGGGGTAATGCGGTCGCCTGTAGAACGCAACCAAAGCACTCGCTTTGGCGCGACCGCAGGAAAGCGACAGACCGCAGGTTCGAATCCTGCCCACGGGATTACTTTTTTCTAGATGGATAGAGATAAATGGAAATGATTCAGATGAGTTTTGGATTAAAACAGATTCCGAGAACGCTTTACAGTCCAAAATCTGCGTTCAAGAAGATAAAGAAAGATTCCAGTGTAACAACTGGATTGTTAATCGCTATTGTATTAATCTCTTTAGGTAGCTTGGCTTCCTACGGAATGAGTGGCAACATCGAAAGAATGATGGAGACCGCTGTGGAGGAGGGACAGCTTCCTGAAGAAGCTATCCAAGGGATGGAAGAGGACCAGGAAACTTATTTGACCCTGAACCAGATAATAATGTCCATTCCCATAACAGTTGTTTTATTCTTAGTATCAATTGTGATAGCAGGATGGATGGCTTCTGCCTGGGATAGAAAGAAATTCAAAATGGATAAAAACGTAGCTGTACTGGGTTACAGCCCGCTAATAGATCTTATTCAGTCCTTTACTCTTTCCTTAACCGCTTTTTTAATGATTGATTCAGGTACAACGGGCTTAGGAATTATTGGGTTACTCTTCATCATCTTCCTTGTTTGGGAGATCTGGATAAAAGGCACCGGAATCGCGGTGGCTAACAACACGTCTTTACTAAAAGGAATTGTTAGCTGGATAGTTGCAGTGATCATAATTGGATTGATTACATTCTTCTTGGCCTTGGGAACGCTTTAGCTTTCTTTGAATATCTTTCCCTTAAATCTAAATAACTGTACATCTTTTTCCTTCCAGGAGCCGGGGCTCAACCCTGCTTTTCTACAGGTGTGATCTAAAAATTTTTCTAAATCTAGATTGTGTTCTTCCGGAACCTGTGGTAAAAGAAGACCCTGAGTTGGACCACATTTAGCTATTAAACCATGTTCTCCTATCTCTATTCTCTCTTCTGCCTGTTTTAAATCGTTTACTTCCACCCGTCCCGGTTCAGTTAGCACTGTTAGCTCTATTTCTATATCTTCTAGTTCCCTTTTTGATACTGGTGGAAATCTCGGATCATTCGCTGCTGAGGATGAAGCATCTAGAATCCCTTCTATAAGAGTTTGTTC
>PWFL01000007.1 GCA_003553825.1 Candidatus Iainarchaeum sp. | reverse complement strand
TTTTATATATTCTTGTTTTGTTATGAATTTCTTTTGGGCCATCGATACTGATTCCTGGGGTTATGTTGTTTTTTTCGAAGAAATTAGCGTACTCTTCAGTTATAAGAGTACCATTAGTTTGTAATGTATTTGTTACTTTATTTTGAGGGTCTTTATACTTATCTTGAATTCTTAATGCTTTCTCATAAAAATCTAAATCTCTAATTAAAGGTTCTGAACCGTGCCATACAAATTCTACTTCTCTAAATCCATTTAGAGATTTTCTAATTATTTCTTCTACCGTTTTAATGTTCATTGATTCATTTACAGTAGAACTTGGCTTTTCTGCATAACAGTATTTACATCCTAAGTTACAGCGAGAATCAGTTTCTATGAATAAAGTTACTCTATTTTGATTTTGGGCAGCATTCTTACAAGCTGCAATCTTATTCCTTCTTATTTGAATCCCCTCAAATATATTGGAAGTCTTCTATTTTATAAAAGTTTAGGTAGAAAAATGTGAAAGTGTATCCTAATTATCCATTATCAGAATGAACTGCGTAATTTGAATGATGTTCTCTGTATGTTTGTTGAAGTCTTTTTTTGCTTACGTTTTGCTCTATTCCCATAAGTAGAGGGTGGCCTGTAGATTTTATTTTTATAAGGGCTTTATCTTCTTTCATTTTACCACTTCAGGTTAGTAGTCTGTAAGTTTTTTTCTATTGGAGGTATTAATATTTTTGTATTTTGTACTGGGAAGTTAAGTCATTAATAATCTAAAATTTTTTCAACTTGGATCTTTTAGATTTTGATTTTTCTCTTTAGATTTTATGTTTTGCTTAAGCATTTTTATGAAGTATGGGTTCACCTCATCAGCATCTAATTCAGTTCCTTGGCTCGAATGTCTTCTTATCTGTCGCGTCCATTTATCTAATGTTTTATCTACCTCTATCTTATCTTTAAATTTATCAGAAATGCCTAAAAAAGAGAACCCCCATTTTTCCGAACTTACTTTTCTTACCCAGCAATTTGCTATTTCCTCTTTTTTAGCAAATTCTTTGGCTATTTCTATTGTTTTCTCTCGGTTTACGGACATTGGAAATTTAAAGATTCCTGCTATAATCTTAGAAGACATCTTTACTAAGTTAGGAGATGCGTAGTACTGTATTTCATTGTTTTCTTCTAGTTTTTTCCGTCTTTTCGCGGCTCCTGATCTAGATAGATCTATTTTCTCCGCTAGTTCACTATCAGTTATCTTAGGATTTTTCATTATCTCTCGTATGATTTTTTTATCCTTTTCATCTAGTTCCATTTTTTTCCCCTTTCTTTTTCTGTAGAATTTGCCCCCCTCGGTGTGTACCGAGGGAGGAAGGCTCACCCAAAGGACATAGAATTCGCGTATCTAAATTACATTTTTTCTACTTTATAAAGGTTTTGGGTGGAAAAAAGTGAGATAATGGTGTGGTTATCTATAACCATCATGATGGTGATTATTTAGATAACAATTATCGAACAAGGTAGAACAACAGGATTACAAGATGTTAAATTTTTATTCCAAGAGAGGATAAATAAACTTGATTGAAATGAACGAGAAAAGAAAAGCCAAAAAAGAAGAAGGGAAGAAAAAACAAGAAGACAAGGAAAAACAGGGGAACAAGGAAAAAGTACAAAACATCCTGGACTATATTGAAGGAACTCAAGTTCAAACGGCAAAGGAAGTCAAACAGGTAATGAACTCCAATTTGCCTAAAAAGAAGAAGAAAGAGAAAGTAAATGATATGCTCGACAAGGTCGGATTGACCCGAAAGGATGTTCTAAAGCTCCAGGAAAAAGGAATAATATGAACAAAAAAGGATCAAGATGGAAGAGTACAACCCGCAAGAAATAGAAGAAAAATGGATAGAGAGATGGAAACAAGAAGAACTATCCAAAGCCGAAGTCAAAGAGATAGATGAAGAAAAGCCCAAGTACTTCGTGCACTTCGCCTACCCAAACGTAACCGGATTCATGCACATAGGACACATGAGAGGATACAGCTACACCGACTACATAGCAAGGAAAAAAAGAATGGAAGGACACCAAGTATTCTTCCCAGGCGGAACACACGCCTCAGGAAACAACCTCATCTCAATCTCACAGAAAGTAAGAAACGGAGAAAAAACACAGTACCTCAAGGACCACGGAGTAACCAAAGAAGAAATAGACGAATACAAAGAACCGGAAAAAGCACTTGAAAAATTCAACGAATCTTATAAAAAAACATGGAAACGATACGGCCTAACAATCGACCTGGAATCCTGGACATCCACCACCTACCCAGAATACAACAAGTTCATAGAATGGCAGTTCAAAAAACTCAAAGAAAAAGGATACCTAAAACAAGGAGACTACTACGGACCAGCATGCCCGGAGCACGGACCAATAGCAGTGGACGAATCAGAAACAGATATAGATAAAGGTGGAAACGCAGAAAAACAAGAATACACAGTACTAAAATTCAAACTAAAAAACCAAGACACCTACCTAACAGCCGCAACACTAAGACCAGAAACCGTTTTCGGACAAACCAATCTATTCATAGATCCAGAAACCGAGTATCTAAAGGCAGAAGTAGATGGAGAGAGCTGGATAATCTCAGAACCAGCTGCAGAGAAGCTAGAGTTCCAAGGAAAAACAGTAAAAGAAAAAGAAAAGATAAAGGGAAAGAAATTCATAGGAAAGAAGGCAAGAGCACCCAAAGTAAACAAAGAAATCCCGATACTACCTTCCCAGTTCTGCGATCCCGACGAAGGCACTGGAATAGTCACATCAGTACCATCTGACGCACCAGTGGACTGGATGGGAATAAAAGAACTAAAAGAAAACCCAGAAAAACTTGAAAAATACGGAGCCGATCCAAAAATACTCAAAGAAGTGGAGCCAATACCAATAATAGACTCGGAAGGCTACGGAGAATACCCAGCAAAAGAAGTATGCGAAGAAATGAACATAAAAACCGCCACCGATCCCAAGATAGAACAAGCAACACAACAAGTATACAAAAAAGGCTTCCACAGCGGACAGATGAACGAAAACTGCGGAAAATACGCAAGAATGAACGTGGAAACCGCGAAAGAAAAAGTAAAACAAGAACTAATCCAAGAAAACAAAGCCGACATACTCTACGACCTATCCGAAGAAGTAGTATGCAGATGCGGAAAAGAAGTAATGATAAAAAAGATATCCGGACAGTGGTTCATCAACTACAACGCAAAAAACCTAACACAAAGAGCAAAAGAATACTCCGAACAAATGGACATAAAACCAGAAGAATACCACAAGAACATAAAAGGAGCGCTCGAATGGTTCGGGGAAAGACCAGCAACCAGACAGGGAAACTGGCTAGGAACAAAGCTACCTTGGGACAAAAAATGGATAATAGAGCCAATATCAGACTCAACCCTATACCCAGCATTCTACGTGATATCAAAATTCGTGAACAAAGGAGAAATAGATTCGGAAAACCTTGAACCAGAGTTCTTCAACTACGTATTCCTCGAAGAAATACCAGTAGAAAAAGCTTCAGAAGCAACAGGACTGGAAGAACAAAAACTCAAGGAAATAAGAAAAGCATTCGACTACTGGTACCCCGATGACCTGAACGAAGGTGGAAAAGAACACAAAACAGTACACTTCCCACCGTTCATAATGAACCACATAGCACTACTACCGGAAAAATACTGGCCAAAAGCAATACTCGTAAACTGGTGGCTAACAGGAGAAGGAGGAAAACTATCAAAATCAAAAGGGGGAGCAAGAATATCCGCACAAAAAGTGGCAAAAAAATCCGGAGCCGATACAATGCGCCTGTTCTACGGACACGCCTCCACACCATTCACCGATATCAAATTCACAGCGGAAAAAGGAGAAAACTACAAGAAGAACCTGGAAAAGTACTGGAAAATAATCCACGAATTAATACAGACAAAGGGAAAGGAAAAAGAAACACACATAGATAAATGGATAAAATCACGGTTCAACAAAAAACTCAAAGAAGCGGAAAAAGCATTCGAGAAAAAGGACTTCAGAAACGCAATAGATAACCTGCTATTCGACTTCATGAAAGACATTGAAAGATACGGAAAAAGAGAAGGAAACAACCCGAAAACAACACGAGAAATCGCGTCAAAATGGATAAGAGCAATGGCACCGTACACACCATTCATATGCGAAGAACTATGGAGCAAACTAAACAAAGAAAAACTAGTATCAAGATCCAGCTACCCAGAAGTACGAGAAGAACAGATAAACCAAGAAACAGAGATACTTGAAGAAACTATAAAGCAATTGGAAAAAGACATAGAAAACGTCATGGA
>PWFL01000002.1 GCA_003553825.1 Candidatus Iainarchaeum sp. | reverse complement strand
TGTCTCTTTGTACTTCTTTTGTTGAGTAGAGCATTCCTATTACTATTCCTATTATTGATGGGTCTATGTTTTCTTTTGTGTTTATGAGGTATGTTGTTTCTTTTTTCTCTATTCCTTTTTCTTTGGCGTATTTTATTCCTTTGCTGAGTTTTCTCCTGTGTCTTCTTAGCATTCTTATTGCTTCGTCCAGTGCTTCGTTCCTGTCTCCCATGTTTATTTTTATTCCTAGTTCAGGCTCTTCGTGTCTTCCGCACGCGTTCAGTATTGTGCTGTATTCTTTTCCGTCTCTAAGCGGTGATTTTTTTGGTTCTTTCTTTAGTTCGTAGACTTCCCCGACCAGGTTGTCAAGTACTTTTTCCGGTACTCCGTTTCTTCTTCCGTATACGTGTAGTCCGGATATTAGTCTTCTTTTTTCCTTTGGTGTTAGTTCGCAGTAGTATTTGGATTTTCCTTCTCCGTTTTTCAGGTCTATTCCCAGGTTTTTTATGAATCTAACGCAGTTATTTCTTTCTCCTGTTAATCCTGGTAGGTAAGGATATGATGAATAGGCTAGGAATGATACTAGGTCTCTTGAGTGTCTTCCGAATAGTGTTATGTCTTTTCTTACTTCCAGTTCTCCTTGTTCTTTTCCTTCTTCTAGTATTTCTCTGTTCAGCCCGATTAATTGGTTTTCTTCATTGCTGTACTGCATGTCTCCCAACGCGCCTACTACGGCTACTTTTGACAGGTCCTTGTTTTTTTTGTTTATTTCTCTTGCTACCGCGTAGCTGAGTCCTGATGAGCTTATCTCTGTTGATCCATCTCTTCCTGATAGGTGTGGGTTTAGGTGTGGTTTCTCTGTTTCTCCTTCCACTTCGTGATGGTCGATTATGCAGTATTCGCTATTTTTTATTTCTTTTTTAAGCATGTCTAGGTAGCCCGATCCGAAGTCTATGAGTATGAATGGTCTGGATTCTTCTTTATTGTTGTATTCTTTTAGATCTTGTCTTGAGAAGTGTTGTAGTGTGTGTGCTTCGTATTCTTTGTTTTCTCTTTCAAGTGTTTTTCTTATTATTCCTCCGGCTGATAGTCCGTCCGCGTCGTAGTCGTTTAGTACTATGAAGTTGTTTTTTTCTTCTATGAATTCCGTGACTTCTTTAAGTCCTTCTAGGTTTGTTAGTTGATTCATTTTTTCTCCTCTTTGTAAAGTGTTTTCTTGTTTATCTTTGTTTGTTTTGTGGTAAGTGTTTTAAAGATCCTCTTCCTTTTATCCTCTGGTGATGTTGAGTGAAGTGTATTAAGTGTGAAGAGAAGATGGTTCCACAGATCTTCAGAAGAAGTGAAGGTGTTTACTATGGGGCTAGTGAGTGCCCTGATTGCGGTAGGAAGGAACTGGAAGGGAGAAATATTCAAAAAAACGCTTTCTAATTCCTGATTTTTCAGAACTGGTGTTCTTGTTTTTGTTTTGGCACGTAGGTTTCGTAGTTTCTTTTCTCTAGTTCTTTGCTCATGTTTTTTGTTTTCTTTTCTTCTCCGTGCACTAGGTATACTTTTTCAGGTCTTGGCAGGTTTGATATGTATTCCAGTATTTCTTCTCTGTCCGAGTGTGCGCTGAAGTGCAGTGTTTTTACTTTTGCGTTTATCTCTATTTCTTCTTTTTCTCCGTTTCTTTTTGGTAGCTCTATGGTGTTTGCTCCTTCTTGTAGTGCTCTTCCTGGTGTTCCTTCTACTTGGTATCCCACTAGTATTATCTTGTTGTTTGGGTCGTGACCGAGTTTTTTAAGGTACTGTATTACTGGTCCTCCTGTTAGCATTCCTGAGGTTGTTAGTATTATTCCCGGCTCGTTGTTGTCTGTTACGTCGGATCTGTCCTTTGTTTTTGGTGGGTTGAAGTATTCTGGGTCGAATGGGTTTTCCTGTGCCATCAGGATTCTTTTTGGTATTTCTTCTTTCATGTGTATGACGTTTTGTCTGTGTATTGAGTTTGCTTTTTTTATCATTCCGTCTATGTATGCTTGGGTGTTTGGTATGAAGCCCGATTGCATGTAGTTGTCGAGTGTGATCATTAGTTCTTGTGCTCTTCCCACTCCGAAGCTTGGTATTATTACTTTTCCGCCTTTTTGCACGGTTTTCTTTACTTCTTTTGCAAGTTGCTGTGATTTTTTCTTGAGTCCTGGTAGGTTGTCCTTTTTTCCTCCGTAGGTTGACTCGGTTATTAGTGCGTCGAATGGCTCTATATCTGTTTGTGATGGTTCCAGTATGTTGGTTGGCCTGTATGAGAAGTCTCCTGTGTATAGTAGTGATTTTTCTTCTTTTTCGTCTTCTATCCTGGTTAGTGCTGCTCCTAGTATGTGTCCTGCTTTGTGTAGTGTTATTTTTGTGTGGTTTGAGTTGGGTAGCTGTATTTTTTCTCCGTATTCTATGTATTCTATATCTCTCATTAAGTTATTTAGGTCTTGCATTGTGAATTCTGCTCTGTCGTTTTCTCTTGCTATGTTTAGGTAGTCCGCTAGTAGTAGTTGCATTAGGTCTCGGGTTGGTTTGGTGGTGTATACGTTTCCTCTCCATCCTCTTGCGTATAGGTGTGGTAGGTACCCGCTGTGGTCCAGGTGTGCGTGGCTTATTACCACGGTGTCCAGTTTTTCCATTACTTCGTCTGGTATGTAGGGGTATCTTTCTTCTTTTTCTTCTCCTCCTAGGTTTATTCCACAGTCCAGCATTATTCCTGTGTCGCTGGTTTCTGCGAAGATTGCTGATCTTCCTACTTCTCTGCATGCTCCTAAGAAATTTAGTTTCATTGTAATCACTTCCTTCTGTGTTTTTTTGTCTAGTTGTGTTATTTTTTACTTTAGATTTAGAGTCACTGTCTGTTTTTAGTGTGTTGTCTCTAAAAATCTATTTCTCTCTTTTTTATTATCTGCCTCTGACTTAAAAGGAGGGGTTCTTTCCAATCTCTTTTCTGGTGTTTTATCAAGGAGTTATGTTTCACGATGTAGAAAGTGTTATATAATATAACAAAGAATAGTTCTACACTTGTTTTTGTTATATGGTATAACAACGAAAGGTTTATAAGGCTTGGATGTTATATAATATAATGATGGTATGGTTTCAGAAAAAACACTTAAAGAGAACATAAGACAATATTGGAAGTACGCTGAGATGGCTTTTGAGAACAGAGATTATAACACTGCTCTAACTATGTATTATAAATGTATGGCTTCCTGTGCAGATCTTAAGATCTATAAGGAAACTAATAAAGTTCCATCTAACCATTCTAAAAGGTTTAGAGTACTTCAAAATAAATTCCCTAAGTTTTACCGTCCTTTGGATAGAAATTTCAGCCACTATAAAGATACATATGATCTGAGGGTCGAGAAAGAGACAGTTGAGAGGATTAGGCAGGATGCTAGAAAACTTACCAAAAAAACTGAAGTCAAAGCTGGGTGAAATAGAGGAGTTCTATTTTAAGAATAGTTCCTATATAGATGATATAGTGCTCTACGGCTCCTCAGTAAGAAGAACTAGGCCTAGAGACATTGATATCCTTGTCTTGCTCAATGGAAAAAATAAGAGGGAAGAAGATAGAGATTTTTCTTACGAACTAAGAAAGTTGATAGAGGAAGAAGATTCTGAGATGGAGATAGATGTAAAGGGAAAGTATCTGGAAGATCTATTCAACTCTGATTTTCTAGCCGGAGGTTCAATAATACTGGAGGGGTATTCATTAGTCTCGGAGGAGTTCCTGGCAAGAAAACTAAATCTCGATACCTACACTCTATTCCGATATGATTTAGAGAACCTAGATAAAAATGAAAAAACAAAATACACTTATTCTCTCAAAGGGAGAGGAGAACATAGTGGTATATTAAAGGATTTAGAGGGTTTACATCTGGCTAGAGGAGTGATCTTGATCCCTATCCAGAATACTGGTGAATTCAAAGAATTTCTGGAGAGGTGGGGGGTCAAATATGAGGAATATAGGATTGGGATGACCACCGTGCTTTAGTGGTTTTTATTCGAGTGTTGTCCTAGGGGTAATTATGTTATGGAGATTTTGCTTTGTTTATTCTTCTAAAAACTCTCTAAAAATCTACTTCTCCCTTTTTTATTAAATGTCCTTTGACTTAAAACCAGTGGTTTCTTATTGCTGATTAGAATGATTGAAGAATTAAATTGTCTTTTTTCTTACTGTTTCTAGTTTTTTGACCGGGTTTATTCTATTGTTTTTCCTTCTATATTTGTTATTTTCCATTCTCCTTCTATTTCTGTTAGTTGATATATTTGTTCTTCGGTGTTTGAGTAATCTTCATGTGTCCATGTTCTGTTTACTGTGATTATTTTGTATTCGTCTTCTTCATATTCTTCTATTATGTCTAAAGTGTAGGTTGTTTGTTTTAGGGCTTCTTCAGTTGATTGTTTTTCTGTTGCTGTTAGTTCTTCTAGTTCTTGTAGTCTTTGTCCTGTGGTGTATTG
>PWFL01000009.1 GCA_003553825.1 Candidatus Iainarchaeum sp. | reverse complement strand
AGTTCTCGTGATAATAATATTCATACCACATGGACCACTACAATTAATATTCGACCTAGCATTAGGTGGAGGAGCGGGACCAGAAGAAACAAAAAAGAAAAAATCAAAAGTAAAAAAAAGAAAAAGAATGGGTTAAAAAATAAAAAAACGGAGAAAGAAAATGAAAACAAAAGCACTTCAAATACTGGCCTTCGCACTGTTCCTCGCAGTACCACCAATACTGGCAAAACTATTCCCAAGAATCAGAATAGTATTCTACATAGTAGTAGCAATAATAATATACGCAGCAATCAGCCGAAGAATAAGAAACACACCTTTAAGAGTAATATTCTTCGGAATATGCATGTACATATTCCACCAACTATTCCTAGTACTGGGACCAGGATTCATGTTCTACTGGGTAGCGGGAAGCCTGGGATTCGGATTCATATCCTCAATCATAATATTCGGAATAGGAGGACCATAAAACCACAAAATAAATAAAAAAGAAACAATAAATAGATAAAGGTGAAACAGATGATAGGAACAATAATCGCAGCGGACATGTGGAGCGACCTAAGACTCGCACTAACAATCATAGCATTCCTATTCCTAGTAAAATGGAGCTCCGACGTACTCGACAACAAACTGCTAGGAATAATAATAGGATCAGTAATAGCCTACCTAACCTTCTTCCAGCACTACGAACTACTAATAATAGGAGTCATACTGTTCTTCGGATACCCAATATTCCAAGGAATAGGAGAAGCCATGGCGGACGACGATGACTAAAAGGTAGATAAAATGGATGAATTCCCAGAACTAGTAATGCTCTTGATAATATTCATAGCATACGTACAAGGAATACTATGGCTAGCAATAGGAGGACTAATAATACTAGCAATAATAACAAAAAGCATGCTAGTGTTCCTAGTATCAGCAGCAGGAGTAGCAACACTAGAAATACTTGAAATACAGGAATACTGGTACATAATACTCTTCCTAGTAGCAGCAATAGTCCTTATAAAGGACTACAGAGAAAGAAAAGGAGAAGAGTTCTCCGGGGACATGCTCGACATGCTTGACGAGTACTGAAAAAATCTTTTAAAAATTTCACACTCTCTGAAAAACCATTGCAAAAACGTTACTTTTATAAAGGGTAGTGCATACAACACACACTAGTAGTGTAACCACAGGAAAGTAGTTACAAATAAAGTGATGAAGATGAAACCAATACAAGTAAGACTAACCCAAAAACTAAGAGAAAAACTGGACAAAGAAGTAGCCAAAGGAATGTACCCGAACAGATCCGAAGCAATAAGGGACGCAGTGAGAAAGCTCACACAAAGACAAAACCCTGAAAAAACTCGTAAAAAAGAGGGTTAAAATGGATAAAACAACAACGGCACTCGTGTTCATAGCACTGGGCCTAGCATACCTGGGCCTGATGGAAATAGCCATAATAACAGGACTAGCAACAGTACTAACCGTATACGCGGGAAAAGGACAGAAAAAACCAGAAACAACCAGCTCCGGCAATTCAAACGTCAAGGTACAGCCGATAAAAGTAAAGAGAAAATGGGACGAAGACGTTGAATCAATATACCCGGACAGCATGAAAATAAATATGGATCCGGTAAAAACAGGAGTAAAAGACGACCTAGGAGACTCCTTAGAAGGAATGGGAAAAATAATAGGAAACATAGCAAAGGGTGTTAAAGATGAAGACTGAAGTATTCGGAACAGCACTAATAGCCATAATAGCGGGAATGTACCTAGGGCTAGTAAAAATAGCTACAATGATAGCAATAGCACTCGTGATAATAGGATACGCGGGAAAGAGCAAAAAAACAAAGAGCAAGGAAAAAAAACCAAGTCAAAACACTGCTGAAGAAACAGTACTACACCCAGTAGTCTACGAAGACGCTGGAGAACCACCCAACCTCTACCCGGAAGACGGAAGCATAAAGATCTATCCAGATGGAAAAGAAGAAAAACTAACAGCACAGGACATGGCAAAATCAACAGAAGCCATAACAAAAGCAACCGTGAAAGGAATAAAGAAATTAATAGATTAGGTGAAACAAAATGAAAAAAGAAAATATCTTAGTGATAATAGCAATAGGAGGATTCCTGTACCTCGGAGGATACCTATTCCTAGCAAAGGCAATCACGGGAATAGCAGTACTCACAGCATTAATGACAGGAATAAAGAAATCAATAAAAAGCTCTAAGAGCTCCGAAAAAGAACCAAGCCCAAACACAATGGATCCAATAGAGATAGAGACAACCAGAAAACCCGACTATCAGATACCAAGCGACATAATAATGACAGTATCACCGGACAAGAGCCCATCAAAACCAGGGTACATGAAAGCAGTGAAAGGAGCATCGGAACCAGTAACCAAATACATAGGGAAAAAATTAAAGGACTAAAAAACACCCGAAGTGATAGAATGACCAAACACATCCTGATACAGAGCGAACCACCCGAAGAAAAAAAGATGAAGGAACATCCAATACTTCCAAATCCCCTAGCGGAGCTTCCAATACAAGGAAAGATGCCGGAAGAACTACAGATGTACAAAGACATAGATACGGGAAAACTATCAACGGAAAAAGAGATAATAGACAGAATATTCAAAGGACTGCCAATAACACTGAAAAAAGAAGAAGACTAAAAAACCTCTAAATTAATCTTTCTTATTCTTTTTACTTTTAAGCTCCATCAATATCTTCTTATTAGTATCCAGAGCCTTCTGTTCAATATCGGTCAAAGCAGAGATCTTATTCTTAGCCTCACGAACCTCTTCGTATATCTCCTTATTGCTGACCTCATTATCTTCCTTAAAATTTTCTACAAATTTAGAAATCTTATCAATCTGTTTCTCCATACTTGTGAGTTTAGTCTTCTGTTCTTCAGCAGTACCTTGAACCTCACTCATTTTCTCCTCAAGATCTTCACCGGTTTCAATATCATCTATATCTCCATTAACATTTTCAAGATTCTTAGAAATGCTTTTCATCTTCTCCTCAACCTCATCATCTTCTTCTCCACTCCCCCCTTGATCTGGTTTCTCTTCCGATTCAGTCTCTTGTAGAATCGATTCTATTTCCTCGGGCTCCAAACCCATCTGCTCCAGGTTCTTCTCTATCTCTTCATCGGAAGCACCCGTCTCCCTCATCGATTTAACAATCTCCTTGACATTCCCAGTATCTTTTTCAGCCATTAGAACACCTGTCCATCATAATGTAATACAACTATTAATACCCTCAACATTAATAACTCGGTCCGCCCTTATTAACTTAATCCCTATTACTAAAGAAACTACCCTATATAAAACTAGAAACACTTTATATAATAGATTATATAACAAACTGAGAAAAATAAAAGAAAAACCAAAAGGTGTAAAGATGGAGCTCGACCTGCCAAGAGGACCGTGGAAAGAAATATTCCAGGGAAACTGGACCAACAACAAAATATTCCTATTCAAGAACCCTGATCTCTACACAATAACAGCGGTAGAGGACCGAGAAGAAGGAGAACTACAAGGATTTGTTCTATTCCTCAACAAGTACTACGTAGTAGCTGGAAACCTGTCCAGACTTAACACGGAACTGGGTGGATACAGTACCCTCCTGGAGAAAAACATGCCAACAAAAAAGGGAAGATTCTTCACAATATCAACCGGTCCGGAATACGTTGAGCCTGAAACCGAGAAAATAGATTCAAAAGTAGAAGAAATGTTTTATTCACTCAAAGAAAAAGATAAAAAACTATACGAACTTAGCAAAGCACATGAGGTTGATCTAACGGAGCTAAAACACTCTGGAGAAGAATCAATTCTATTCAACAGACCAAATCTAATCAATGCCTTACTAAATCCAAAAAGAGAAGAAAAATTTAAAAAAGGAGCCACCGGACAAAAAATCCTATTAGGTAAAAAACTCGATGGGAGGAAAGCGGAAGAAGACATAAACAGCTTCCAATCATCTATTGTCATAGGAGAGGAAGACCAGCTTGAAAGAGCAATGCACGTGCTACTGGAAAACTGCGTTCTATCAGGAGTGAACGGAGTAATATTCGACGACTCGAAAAGATACACAAACCTATCCTCACCTAACATGGAGTTCCCACACCACGAATACCCGGACCTGCAGCCAATAGGGATGCCCGTAAGAAACCTGGAACCTGGAGAAGTGCAGATAAACCTAAGACACCTGGACAGCAAAGGATTCAGAGAAATAATCAACATCCCAAGGGGAGAAAAAACCGAAGCGGAGTACGCAGGAGAAACCACGGCAAAAATAGTGGATAGAATAATAAACGAAAAAGAACCCAGATCACTCAAAGACATAGAAAAAGAGTTATTATCAACAGAAGGAAGAGCAGAAGTGGAGAAATTCCACAGATACAGAGGAATAAGATGGATGAAAGTAATGAACCAAATATACCCGGACTTCATAGACGGAGAAACAGATCTAAAATCACTCGTATCCGCATACCTACAATCAATGGGATCCATAATAAGAATCGATACCTCAATACTACCACCAGAAATGAAAAGAGCCTTCACCTATTCATTCACAAAAAAACTATACGAAGAGAACAAACAAGAAGGATTCACACAAAGAATGAGAGCAATGATAGTAATACCAAAAGGAGAAATACACGTTCCAAAAGAACCATCCGAAAGACTACAAGAAAACATACTGGAAGTGCTGACAGATGCGAACGCCTATGGAATAGGATACTCGCTAGGAACAAGAGAAAAACTAGATATATACAGACCCCTAATAGAAGAAGCATCAATGATACAGAAATTCACAGATAAAAAACAAGTTGCACTCAAGCCAAAAAAAGGAAAACCGTACAGAATAAACCTAAGACCGTACCTAACCAGCTAAAAAGCTTAAGCAACAAAAAATGAGAAAAAATTAATCCCCTTCTTCTAGCTTCTCTTCAATCTTCTCATCAATAAGATCAGATACCTCGCTAGAAGTCAGGTACTGCAACGGATTTAAAGAATCTAAAACATAACTCATTTCATCAAGCTTATCCTCAATATTCTTCAAAGACTCTTCATTATCCTCAATTGAATCCTTCAATGAATCAACATCCTCATTCAAATCCTGAACAGTTTCTTTAAATTCAGAAGAAACAGATTGTTCCTCAGTATCCTTAGCAACCCCATTCTCCTTCAACTTATCAACTTCCTTTCCGATCTCCTTTATCCTCTTGTTATTACGAGTAACAGTCTTAGCCAGGATCTTCTCATTCTTCTCAATAGTCTTCATCCGCTGAGAAACCACTTTCATCTTAGAATTAAGAGATCTAAGTCTCCTAGTTGATGCTGACGTATTCTCTTCCTCTCTTCTAGCCATCTATATCACTTTAATCCTTAAACCAAGCTCCCAAACAAATTAACACCGGCTTGGCAATTAATTTTCATTGATGAAGGACTCAATACCGAATCCTTAAATCAATTAAGAAGCTTTACATATTAAAAACTAATGGTAAAATAAATAACCAACAACGTGAATCAAGATGAAAGCACACATCCTCGACATAAAAAAAGATGAAGAAGAAAATAAAGTGAAAATACAGCTCCTGAACGGAGAAGCAGAGATAAAAAAACAAGAATTCAACCACTACTTCTACCTAATACCCAAAAATGAGAGAAAAATCCAAGAGATAAAAAAGGAAATGGAGAAACTCGAAGAAGTGAAAAAAGCAGAAAAAACAAAGAAAAAACAGGGAAAAACACTAAAGATAATACTAAACGATCCTAATTCAGTTAAAAAAGTCAAAGAACACGCAGAAGACAATGATTTAGGAGAACCAAGAGAATACAACATCCCATACAGATACAAATATCTCATAGACAAAGAAATCTATCCACTAACCTACTACGAAATAGAAACGGAAGGAGAAAAGATCAAAAACTACGAAGGAATTGAAGAATACAAAAAAGAAACTCCAGAGCTGAGTAAATGCGCCTTTGACATAGAAGTACATTCAAAGGGAAAACCGGAGCCAGAGGAAGATCCAATAACCCTGATATCGTACAAGGATGAGGAAGAAGAAAAAGTATTCCACTGGACAAAGGAAGAAGGAACGGAAAAACAAACCATAAAGAAACTAATAGAGAAGATAAAGAAAAAGGACAAAAATGTGATCGAGACCTACAACGGAACAAGATTCGACTGGCCATACCTGGAAGAAAGAGCAAAACAAAACAATCTAGAGCTGGATTTGGGAACAGATGGAACAGAAGTACAGGTGAGAAAAAGAGGATTTGCATCAAGCGCGAAGATGTTCGGAAGAATACACCTAGATACCTACAAAGCAGTTGATTTCCTTTCAGGAATAGGATCGCTCAACCTGCCAAAGAACACACTGGAAACAGTATACGAAGAATTCACAGGAGAAGAGAAAACCGAGTTAACCCATCAACAGATACAAGAGTATTGGGAACAAGGCGGAGAAAAACTAGAAGAACTAAAACAATACAACCTAGAAGACTCAATAGCAGCATACAAAGTATCGGAACAAGTAATACCACTATACAAAGAACTAACAAGGCTAATCGGACTACCACCCTACGATATATCACGCCAAAGCGCCTCAAACATGGTGGAATGGCTACTTGGAAGAGAAGCACACAAAAAAGACATACTAATACCGCGCAGACCCAAAAAAGACCAGATTAAGAAAAGACAGAAAAACCCGATAAAAGGAGCTTACGTAAAGACACCCGAAACCGGGCTACACGAAGATCTCGTGGTATGCGACTTCAAATCGCTTCCAGAAGACGAGCAAATCTACTTGCTGGATCCTGAAGGTCAATTCAAAATAGAGGAAATAGGAAACTTCGTAAAGAAATTTCAACAATTAGAGAACAAAGAAAAAAAAGCCACAGAGATTGAAGGATGGAAAACACTTAGCTATGACACTGAAGAACACAAAGTCTGTTGGAAGAATATAAAGTCAGTAATTACTCATAAAAATAACTTTGACCACTTGCTTAAGATAAAAACAGAAAAGAAGAAGGAAATAACCATAACGCCAAATCACAGTATCTACACGCTTAACGAAGAAGGAAAACCAGTAGTGAAGGATGCAAAGGAACTTACAGAAGGTGATAATATAATAGCTCCAAAAAACCTTCCTCTAACAAATACGAAAACATTTGACCTCCTCCAAATCCTAGAAAGAGTGCCAGAGAATAAAAAACAAACTCTACGGGTTTTTATACCACGAAGCGCTCTTCCTCCTAAAGATCAATTACAGACTTGGCTTGGTATATTAAAAGAACTTGAAGAGGAAGATAAGGACCTAGAAAAACTAGATAAAGAAATGGACCTAAATAAAGAAACCATACGTAAAAATGTAGTTTTACTAAACGAAGAAGGACTCGTGAGATACATTTCGAAAAAAAGATAAAAATAACAGAAAAAGGAAAAAACTATTTAAATACTCTGAAAAAATTCTCCCAATTCCACTCTCAATCCGAACCAAGGGACTATCTGTATTGCGATTTAAATAGCCTAAATACAGAAGAATTTCCGCAAGAACTAAAGAAGAAAGCTATTATCAAAGAAAACAATGCTTGGTGGAAAAGGACATTCACAGTTCTTTACACTCCAAGTAAAAATATGTGCTGGGCATGGGGATTATTTATAGCAGAGGGTTGGTGTGATAAAAACAATAGACGAGTTCATTTCTCCAATACCAACCAAGAAACAATAGAGAAACTAAGAAAGGCATTCGAAAAGTTTAAGCCAGAACTAGTAAAGAGCGAAAATGATACTGAAATAAGAGTTTCTAGTAAGGTGCTTTCCCTCCTACTTTCTACTCTCTTCGGGTCAAAATCAAAAGAAAAGAAAATCGATGGATTAATCTTCCACCTAGAAGAGGGAAAAAAGACAGATCTTATTAAAGGTATGATAGAAGGAGATGGCTCAAAGCGTAAAAGAAGCTTCAAATATACTAGTGCTTCCAAGCGCCTGGTAGAAGACCTCAATCGATTACTTTTAACTATAAAGGTTTTCAGAACCTCTTTTGTAAAAGATGGTGAGCTATACAATCTAAGGATATCAGGAGAATTGGAAGACATGAAAAAATATAAGGGGGAGAGGGAATGTCATCCTCTGGCTCTTATACCACGCGAGTATGCCAATGAATACATATCACCCCACCTTAAAAACTCACATAGAGGTCCAAGGATCTCCTCTAAAAAGACCTTCCAAGACATAATGCAAGTTAACACCACCAATAATACCTCAAAACTCGATTTTTTCAAAGGAGATTGTGGCTTAGAAAAAATAAAGAAGATAGAAAAAGTAAAATACACAGATCATCTTTACGATTTATCTGTAGAAGATACAGAGAACTTCTTCGCAGGAAAATCTCCAGTATTAGTACACAATTCCTTGTACCCCACGATAATAGTGTCCAAGCATATCGGGCCGCTTAGCCTCTGCGAAGATGAAGAATGTGAAGAAGAACACTACGAAGCACCAACAGGACAGAGATTCCATAAAAAAGGAGACTCGCTAGTACCACAAGTAGTGGAGAACCTGATAAAAACCAGAGACAGAGTCAAGAAAAAGTTAAAAGAAACAGAAGATGAAGAAGAAAAGAAAAGGTTAGAGTACAGATCTCAAGCACTTAAAATAATAGCGAACTCCGTATTCGGATACCTAGGATACCCCAGAGCCAGGTGGCACTCAAGACCGTGCGCGGAAGCAATAACAGCCTGGGGAAGACAGTACATAAAAGATACTATACAAAAAGCGGAAGAAAAAGGATTCAACGTCACATATGCAGATACAGACGGATGTTTTATCAAACTAAAAGAAGAACAATCACTGGAAAATCTAAAAGAATGGCTAAAAAACATAAATAAAGAACTACCAAGCGCAATGAAACTAGAATACGAAGGATACTACCCAAGAGGAGTATTCGTATCAAAAGAAAGTGGAAAAGCCGCAAAGAAAAAATACGCGCTTCTAAGAGAAGATGGAAAACTCGAAGTAAAAGGATTTGCACTAGTAAGAAGAGATTGGGCACCAATAGCAAAGAAAACCCAGGAAAAAGTAATACAAAAAGTACTGAAAGAAGGAAAACCCGAAAAAGCAGTGAAGCACGTGGAGAAAATAGTTCAAAAACTCAAAAACAAAGAAATAGATCCGGAAGAACTAGTGACCTACCCCACGATGAACAAAAACATAGACAACTACGAATCAATAGGACCACACGTAACAGCCGCAAAAAAACTGGAAAAACAAGGATACAACGTAAAAGGAGGAACCGTGATAGGATACATAATAGAAGAAGGAAGAGGATCAATATCCGAAAGATCACAACCAATAGAACTATTCCAAGGAAAAAAATACGACCACGATTACTATATAGACAACCAAGTTATACCAGCAGCAATGAGAGTTCTGAAAGAACTAGGAGAAAAGAAAAACAACCTGAAGTACAAGGGAAAACAATCCGAACTGAACAAATGGACATAGAGGCGAGAAAATGACTGAAGAAAATATTGAAAAATACAGAAAAGCAGGCAAGATAGCTGCAAAAGCCAGAAAAAAATCAAAGAAAATAATAAAAAAAGGAAAAAGCTTTTTAGAAGCAGCAGAAGAAATTGAAAATTATATAGAGGGACAAGGAGGAAAACCAGCCTTCCCAGTTAACCTCTCGACCAACAATGAAGCAGCACACTACACACCGGGAAAAGACGCGAGGAAAGAATTCAACGAGGAACAAGTAGTGAAAGTAGACATAGGAGTACACGTGGACGGATACGTGGGAGGGGACACAGCATACACAAAGGACTTCACGGAAGAAAACTTTGAATTAGTAAAAGCTAGTGAGATAGCCTTGGAAAACGCGATATCACTTGCAAAAGCAGGGAGAAAAATAAAAGAAATAAGCAAAGAAATACAAGAAACCATAGAAGAAAAAGGATTCAAACCAATAAGAAACCTATCCGGACACGGACTGGGAGAAAGAACCACGCACACGGAACCAACAATACCCAACGTGAAAACAAATACAACTGAAGAATTAAAAGAAGGCCAAATAATAGCAATAGAACCATTCGCATCAACTGGACAAGGAAGAGTAAAAGAAGGAAAAAAAGCAGAAATATATGGCTACAATAAACCGATACAAATTAGAGATAGAACCGCGAGAAAAATAATGAAACAAGCGGAAAAAGAATACAAAGAACTACCCTTTGCAAAAAGATGGATTCAAGGACAGTATCAAGAACTCAAAATGAAGATGGCTCTGAAAAACCTCACGAACAAAAAGGCCTTAAAGAAATACCCCGTATTAAAAGATGATGAAGGATCACTCGTATCACAAGCCGAGAAAACAATAAAAATAGAGGAAAACGGATGTGAGGGGTTAACCGATTAGCAAAACAAAGAACCAAGAAGAAGAAATAAAGTATTTGTTACTATCAATAGGGATAATAACACTACTCACCATATCTTGGATATATGTATACAGCTTAACCGGAATCTCATTCGATCTATTATTCCAATTAGGAGAAATAACCGAACTAATGAAAGTGCAAACACTAATTTTCCTAGTAATATCAGGAGCACTACTAGCCACAACCCTAATGTTAACACAGTACTTCAGCCAAAAACAAAGACATACAAACTCAATCCTAGCCATAGCTATAAGCACATCAATAGCAATAGCAGCACTGGCACCAATACTGAAAAACCCCCCAGTATTCGTATCAATGATGATGTTCTACCTATCCGGACTAATACTAATAGCGTATTTACCCATGCCGGAAAAGAAAAAAGGAATACTCAACATCTTAAGCTCGGGCTGGGAAACCACTAAAAAAGTAGTTTACTTCCTGGGACTAGGAGGGTTTATAATAACCATGTTAATGACCTTCGCCACTCTAGAACAACGCCAAGAACAAATACAGGACTCAGTAGTGGAAATAACACAAGCGCAAATAAGAGGAATGGATCTAGAAGGAATGGTTGGAGAAGGAATAGGTCCTGGTCTAGATGCTGAGCTTACAAAAGAAGAATTCGAAGAACAGCTAATAGAAGGGATAAAGACTATGGGGATGCCAATGAACTATTCAAGATGGCAAGAACTGGACGAAGAACAACAAGAAAACATAATAAACCAATCCTACCAAAACTACCAGGAAGAAATGGAAGAAGGACTCCTCACCATGCCCGACGAACAACTAGAAGAACAGGTAGAGGAAACAGTAGCAGAAATGTTCGTGGAAATACCAGCATTCAGGATAATGCTGGATCTACTACCAATACTAACTGCAGCAATAGCCTCTTCAATGATTGTGCTCTACGGAACAATATTAGTACCACCCTTCTTCATACTAGGGACCTATCTGATCCCAGAACACGAAGAAAACGAAGAAGAAGAAGAAGAAAAAGAAGAGGAGAAAAAACCTGAAAAAGATAAAGAAGAAAAACAAAAATAAAAACACATCAAATCCCAATAATAAATTATAATAAAAATAAAGGGCTCGTAGCGCAGCCAGGACAGCGCGGCTGGCTTCGGAGAACCTTTTAGAAAAAAGGATTTCATCCCAAAAAGCTAGATCAAAAATTTTGATGAAACTTTTTCAAAAAGTTTCGGGGAGACCAGCAAGTCAGGGGTTCAAATCCCCTCGAGCCCGCTCCATCTAATAAAACCCATGAAAAAGCAGGGATGGCGGAGCGGTCAAACGCAATGCGTTCAGGGCGCATTGGCTTAGTGCCTTCAGGGGTTCAAATCCCCTTCCCTGCACTAACTCAAAAGATAAGGGAAAGATATATTTTTAAGGCTCACAATAAGACTAAAAGAATACAGGTGAAAAAATGAAGGATATAAGAGAAAAAGGAAACGGACTATTCATAGTGGTCGAGGGGATAGATGCTTCCGGGAAAGGAACCCAAACCGATAAACTAGTTAAAAAGCTCGAAGAAAAAGGAGAAGAAGTAGAATATATAGATTTTCCAAAATACGATACAGAATTCGGTTCCTTGGTGGGAAAATACTTAAGAGGGGAATTCGGAGATAAAGAAGAAATACCTGTAGAAATAAGATGTATGTTGTACGCTATGGATAGATACCAGTTCAAAGAAGAACTCCAAAACTATGTAGAAGAAGGAAAAATAGTGATTTCAGATAGATACATCGAATCAAATCTAGGGTACCAAACTGCCGAATATGAAGGTAAAGAAAGAAGAGAATTAATAAAGTGGATAGAAACAGTAGAAGGAAGACTACCTCAATCAGACATAGTTATATTTTTAGACGTATCACCAAAAGAAGCTTACGAACTCCACGATCAGAAAAGCATAAGAGAATACATGGGGAATGATAAAAGAGACATACACGAATCCATCTCTGATTTTCAGGAAAAAGTATATAACAACTACCATCAATTAGCTGAAGAAAAGGACAAATGGATCATAGTAAACTGCGTGGAAAACGGAGAACTTAGAAACATTGAAGATATACACAAAGAAATAATGAAAAACATTGAAAGCTATATTAACTAAATCATGCCTTGGTAGCTCAGCTGGTAGAGCGTATCCATGGTAAGGATGAGGTCCCGGGTTCAAATCCCGGCCAAGGCTTCAAATTAAATGATAAAAAGTTACAAGAATTTATCAATCTCTATTTCCAGCGCTATTACTGGTTTTTCTATATCCCAGTTATTGAGAACCTTTGGATGTATCTCCCCGAGTCTACCTATTTCTTTATCCTGATGGATTATCGCCGCTCTCCTACCCTTCATGAAAGTTGGATCTTTAGTCTTTTTTAGTTCATATCCTATTCCTAAGTTCTTCATAAAGCTATCTAATAGAGCTGTTATTTCATTGTAGTTAACTTGAGTATCTGTCTTTGCTATTGCTAGTTTTTCAATAGCTTTTACCTTGTTATAACTTTTTTCATCCAGTTCCAGGCATTTCGCTAATTCGAATATTTTTTGTGGATAAGACACATGTTGGTTGTTGGATAGATTTTTAAGTAATTGAGGCAAGGCTTTGTTTCTGCAGATTGAGTGGTTTTTGTCCAGTGGGTTTTTCAATTCTACCAAGGTCTCTTGTTCTGGTTCTTTGTTCATCTTGGTGAACTGGTTTTGTTTGTTTGTTAGAACCATGTTCTTTACTTCTTGGTAACCGTAGCCAATGATTAATTCTTTTAATTTTTCTTTTTTATCCGTTTCTTTGTTTGATTTGGCTGTCGTAGCTACAGTAGGTAGTTCTGTGTTGAATTGGTCGTATCCGTGTCTTATTGCTATATCTTCAACTATGTCTATAGGATGCATTATATCGGTTCTGTATGGAGGGATGAGTATTGTTTTTTCTTCCGTGTAGCTCATTCCTATTTTTCCTTTGAAGTCGTATCCCATTTCTTCCACGTATTTTTTGAATTTTTCTCCTCTGAAATCCGTTCCAAGCATCTCATTGACGTATTCTAAATCAATAGTGATCTCTTCTGGTTCTAGATAGGGTCTTTCTCCCAGTCCTTCAACTTCTACTGTACTTATTTCTCCTTCTCTATCTCTTAAGGAATTTACTACTATGTTTAGGGCTCTTTCTATTGTTTCTTGATCCGTCCCCGTGACATCTATGAATAGGTTCTCGGTGTTTTCCGTTACTTCGGTTGTTTTGGAGTTTATTACAGGTGGAAAGCTGAGTGTTTGTCCGTTCTTGTCGGTTATAACTGGCCATTTTTCGTTTCCTTCCAGTATGTCTGCGTATTTACCCTTTTCGTGTTTTTCCTGTATTTGTTTTAGTGTGAGTTCTTGGTTCCAGTTGAGTGGTTTGAACTTGAACTTGTTTGGTTTGACCGCTTTGTAGGTGAATGGTGGTTCCACTTTGTCGAGGTCATGGATTCCTATTGCTAATTTTCTTCTTTCTCTTCCCAGGGTTTTGTGTAATTTTTCCTGTGTCTGCATCAATGATCTTAGTATTTCATCGGTTAATTTTATGTTTTTTACTGCTGCTGCGGTTATTTTTGGTCTTGCTTTTACTTTTTCTCGGTTTAGTTTTATACCGGATTTTTCTGTTTTGTATTCGGGTATTCCTTTGTCCAGTCCAAAGAAGTATTTCAGGGCTCGGGCGAATCCTTCTTGGCTCAACATGTCGGGCCTGTTTGGAAACACTTCGTATCTCACTTTTTCATCGTCTATGTGTTCTATGTCGCATCCTAGCATTGGTATTTTTTCCTCTAGGATTTCCTTGGTGAGTGTTTTGTCCGTTAGTTTTTCGAGTTCTTTTATGTTGAATTCTACTACTGGCATTTTCATCACTCTAATTTTATTTGTTTGTTTCTAAGCAGTTCCAGGTCGTTCTTGCAGTAGAAGTCCCTGATATCTGTTATATCTGGATCTAGCATTGCTATTCTTTCCAGCCCTAGCCCCCATGCTAGTACTGGTACATCTATTCCCATTGGCCTGGTTACTTCCGGTCTAAATATGCCTGATCCTCCCATTTCCAGCCATTCGTCTTTTGGTTCGTAGTATACTTCTGGTTCTACTGACATCTCTGTGTATGGGAAGTATCCTGGTCTGAATCTTACTTTTTCGAACCCCATTTTATTGTAGAATTCTTCCAAGTATCCTAATAGGTTTTTGAAGTTCATTTCTTCTGCTGCTACTATTCCTTCGACCTGTGCGAACTCTGGGATGTGTGAGTAGTCTATTGTTTCATTTCTGAATACTCGTCCTATTGAGAATATCTTTGCTGGTGGCTCGATTTCTTTAAGTGCTTTGATGGTTAATGACGTGGTATGGGTTCTTAGTACTGGTTTTTTTGCTTCTTCTTCACTCCATTCGTATCCCCAGCCCTTTGATTCTTCGTCTCCTTCTTCGTGCATTTTTTTAACGTTTTTCACCGTGCTTTGGCCGGGTAGTTCCGCTTTTTCTGGTTTTTTGGTGAAGAATGTGTCCTGCATTTCTCTTACTGGGTGATCCTGTGCTGTGTAGAGTGCGTCGAAGTTCCAGAAGCTGGATTCTACGTATGATCCTGTTTTTTCTTGGAATCCCATGTCTAGGAATATTCTTCTAATCTTGTTTATATAATGTGTCAGTATGTGTTTTTTTGCCGGGTGTTTCTTCTTTCCAAGTGCTTTTATATTGTATTTTTTGAATTTTGTTTCTTCCCATAGCTCTGTTTGTATTAGTTCGGGTGTTAGGTGTGTGATTTCTTTTTTTCCTTCGATTTGATTCCTTGCTTTTTTGACCACGTTTTCTCTTATTTCTTTTATTAAGTTTCTTTTGAGTAGTTTCTCGATTGATTTTGGTTCAGGTTCGTTTCCTTGTTCTATTTGTTGGAGTGCTTCTTCTTCAGGGTAGTTTGATGGTTCTTTGAGTAGTTTTATCTTTCCCTGGTCTATTTCTATTAAGTCTTTCTTTTTTGCCCAGTTTACGGCTATGTCAAAATTTTCTAATTCTTTTTCAAGTTCTTGAATTTCTCTTGGTTCTTCTTGAATTTTTTTAACTAGTTGTTTTTCAGGAAGTTCTTTTTCCGCTAGGTATTTTTTTCCCTCTTCTGTTAGTTTATACATCCGAATACCTCGATTGGATTTTTGAATGTTTCTCCAGGTTAGAAGCTTTCTACTTTTGGTGTGAGCTCGTTAAGGTTTTTTCTCTGTCCGTAGTCCCATTTTTCGTCGTATCCCACATCACTAGGTGTTTTTAGTTCGTGGAAAAATACTTCTCCTATCTGCATGTCGTTGGTTAGTTTTATGATGAAAGGGCCGTCGTTCTTTATCTCCAGTATTATTTTTCTTGGTTCTGGTTTTCCTGATCCTGGGTGTACCAGCATTGCGCCTTGTGTTACAGATATGCCTAGTCTTGCTAGAGTTGTTTTTCCGTCCATGAGTGCTGCTAGGTCTTTTGGTATTCCAAATGATTCCCATGTTTTCGCTAGTATAAAATCTCCTGGCCCTAGCTTTATTACTTCTCCTGATGAGAGTTTTCTTTTTTTAAAGTGTTTATCGTAGTTCTCTTCGGATAAGGGATCTATTTCTCCGTTTTTTGGCTCGGCTATTTCGTCGTCAAGGTGTACTGCCAGGCTCGCTGGTTTTAGATTACTCGGGTTCCAGGGCTCTATTTCGAGTTCTCCTTCTTCCACTCTTTTCTCTATATCTTTTTTTGATAGCATTTTCATCTCTCCTTGAATGTTTATATTAATTTCTATTATATATTGGGCCCTGGTGTTTAAAGAATCTCTGGATTTATAAATCTCTGGATCAAGCGGAGTTTCTTTGGAAGGTTTTGAGAACTATTGTTTTTATTTTTTTCTATAGTTCTCCAGCGCATTCTGTAGTGCTTCTGTTCCGAGTATGGAGCAGTGGTGTTTTACTGGTGGTAGTTCTCCTAGTTCTTGGGAGATGTCTTCTCCAGTGATCTCTTCAGCTTCTTCTATTGTTTTTCCTTCGAGCATCTCGCATAGTTCGTCGCTTGAGGCTATCGCGGCCATGCATCCGTAGGTCTTGAACCTGGCTTTTTTTATCACGCCATTCTCAATCTTTAGAGAGATTTGCAGTACATCCCCGCAGCTAGGATTGCCCGCTTTCCCGGTTGCGTCCGCTTCTTTTATCTCTCCAGTGTACTCTGGGTCTTGAAATCTTTCTATAGTTTCTTCCGAATATTCTTCATCCATTTTTATCTCCTATTTTTTATTATTTTTATAGTGGGGACATCTCTCTCAGTCTATTTACCACTCCTGGAAGTTCTTTTAATGTGTGTTCTATTTCTTCCTGTGTTGTGAATTTGCTTAGAGTCATTCTAAGGCTGCTGTTTGCTTCTTGGTCGGTTAAACCTATTTCTTTTAACACTTGGCTTGGTTCAAGTTCCAGGGAGCTGCATGCTGATCCTGTTGATGCGTATATGTTTTTTCTGTTGAGGTATCCTGATAGTGCTTCGCCTTCAATGTTGTTGAAGCATATATTAATATTGTTTGGAAGGCGTTTTTCTCCTTCTGGACCGTTTAGCTTGGTTTTATCTATTTTTTTCAGGGTTCCTTGTATTAGTTTGTCTCTTAGTTGAGTCATTTTTTGTATGTTTTTCTGTTTGTTTTTGTGGTTTTTCTTTGCTGCTTCTGCAAATCCTACTATTCCGTGCACGTTGAGTGTTCCGGATCTTAATCCGTTCTCGTGTCCTCCTCCGTGCTGCCATGTATCTATCTCTGTATTTTCTTTTATGTATAGTGCTCCTGTTCCTTTTGGTCCGTGTATTTTGTGTCCGTTGATGGTTACTAGGTCCAGGTTTTGTTTTTCCACGTCCAGTTCTGTTTTGGTGTAGCTCTGGCATGCGTCGGTGTGGAAGTAAGCGTTATTTGAGTAGTCGTGTGTTATCTCTGCGAGTGTTTTTAGGTCCTGTATTGTCCCTATTTCGTTGTTTCCGTGTATTATGGATACTAGTATAGTTCGATCATTCACCGCTTGTTTTAGTTCTTCCGAATCTACGAATCCTTCTTCATCTACACTAAGATAGGTTACTTCGAACCCTTGTTCTTCCAGCCATTTTGCCGATTGTAGTACTGCATCGTGCTCTATTTTTGTGGTTACGATGTGTTTTCCCTTTTGTTTGTTCTTGTAGGCTGTCCCTTTTAGTGCCAGGTTGTCGGATTCGGTTCCTCCTGATGTGAAGATTATTTCTTTTTTGTCGGCGTTGATAGTATCTGCTATAGTCCTTCTGGATTTTTCAACTGCTTTTTTGGCTTCTTTTCCTTTTTTGTGCAGTGACTCGGAGTTTCCGTATTTTTCCGTGAAGTAGGGTTTCATTTCCTTCAGTGCATCGGGATCTACCTTTGTTGTTGCTCCGTTGTCTAGGTAGGCTTCTACTTTTTTTTCAGTCATTCTTTCACCTTGTTTTTAACTTTTCTAATGGTCTTTTCTTTGTAGGGGCATTTTCCTTGACAGTATTTCCTGCTGTGTTTTTCAGCTGCCTTTAAAGCGGGTTTTACTGTTTTTGAAAGTGAGTATATTCTTTTTCTACCTTGTGTTTTTGATTTTATGAGGTTGCATTCTTTTAGTTTTTTTAGATGGTGTGATACTGCGCTCTTCTCCATATCTATATCTTTGGCTATTTCTGTAACTGATTTTGAATTGTTTTGTAGTGATTTGATTATTCGGAAACGTGTTCTGTTTCCAAGGTTTTTGAAAAAGCCTTCGTATGGAGCTGTGTTCATATGAATATTTATTCATATAGTGCTTTATATAAGCATTGATCTCAGAAAACAAGAACATCAAAACGAAACCTATAAAAATCTGCAAAAACAAAACACAAATAGTTGCACGAAATAATGAAAACATATATAAACACAAATCCACTTACACATAACAACCCATAGAGGAAAAAACATGAACAAAAAAACAACTATATTCACCCTCACCACACTACTACTAACAACAACACTACTAACAATAGGGTGCTTTGATGACCCGTACATAGTGGAGGCAGGGATCCCAAGAATAGATAATGAATCTACTGCAGACACATATGAAATAGAAGTTTACGCTGTAGAACCGGGTCTGATTTGGGACAATGAAATATT
>PWFL01000026.1 GCA_003553825.1 Candidatus Iainarchaeum sp. | reverse complement strand
ATAAATATGTTCCTTGGAATGTTCAATATGCTGCCTTTCCCTCCTTTAGACGGATACGATATTCTAAGTTGGAGTAAGATTACCTGGATAGTTCTCTTCGGTGCTTTGGTGTACTTCACGTTTTTCTTTCAACCTGGAGTTATTTTTTAAGCGTATTCCATTCCTTTATAGCTTCCTTTGAAGTCCTTGTATTGATCCATTGAGATTTCTTTTAAGCTTGGTTCTACTTCTTCTAATGCTTTTTCAAAATCCTCTTTTGTTACTTTTAATTCTTCTCTGTCTTCTCTTAATGCGTTGAGTCCTGCTTCTTGGACTATTGCGGCTAGGTCGGCTCCGGAGTAGTTCTTTGTTTCTGAGGCTATCTTGTCTATGTCAACGTCTTTGGTTATTGGTACTTTTTCAGTGTGTACTTCGAGTATTTTCTTGCGCGTTTCTTGGTCGGGCGCATGTGTTTCTATCATTCTGCTGAATCTTCCAGGTCTTAGTAGTGCTGAATCCACTATATCTGGCCTGTTGGTTGCTCCTATTATCATTACATCTTTCAGTTCTTCCAATCCGTCTATTTCTGTTAGTAGTTGGTTTACTACTGATTCTGTTACGTGTGATCCTTGGAATTTTCCTCTTTTTGGTGCTATTGAGTCTATTTCATCGAAGAATATTATGCAGGGTGCTGATTGTCTTGCTTTTTGGAATATTTCTCTCACTGATTTCTCGCTTTCTCCCACGTATTTGTTCAGTAGTTCCGGTCCGTTTACTAGTATGAAGTTAGCTTCTGATTCGTTCGCCACTGCTTTTGCTAGCATTGTCTTTCCTGTTCCCGGTGGTCCGTATAGGAATATTCCTTTTGGTGGCTCTATTCCTAGTTCTTGGAATTTTTCCGGGTGTTGTATTGGCCACTCTACTGATTCTTTTATTTCTTCTTTGGCTTTTTCCAGTCCCCCTATATCATCCCATGATACATCTGGTTTTTCCACGAATACTTCTCTCATTGCGGATGGTTGTACTTCTTTGAATGCTTCTTCGAAGTCTTTTTTCTTGACTTTTAGTTCTTCGAGTATTTCTATTGGAACTTGTTCTTCTTCCAGATCTATTTCCGGGAATAGTCGTCTAAGTGTTTTCATCGCGGCTTCTCTTGCCAGTGCTTCTAGGTCTGATCCTACGAATCCGTGTGTTCTTTTAGCCATTTTATCCAGATCTACATCTTCTGCTAGTGGCATTCCTCTTGTGTGTATCTGTAGTATCTCTTTTCTTTCATCTTCGCTTGGTATTCCTATCTCGATTTCTCTGTCGAATCTTCCTGCTCTTCTTAGTGCTGGGTCAAGTGTATCTGGCCTGTTGGTTGCCCCTATTACTATCACGTCTCCTCTTTCTTCCATTCCATCCATTAGTGATAGTAGTTGTGCTACCATTCTTTTTTCTACTTCTCCTACTGCTTCATCTCTTTTGGATGCTATTGCATCTATTTCGTCTATGAATATTATTGCTGGTGAGTTTTCTTTTGCTTTTTTGAATATTTTCCTGAGGTTTTCTTCCGCTTGTCCAACGAATTTGGATACTACTTCCGGTCCTTGTATTGAGGTGAAGTAGACGTCTGATTCGTTCGCCACGGCCTTTGCTAGTAGTGTTTTTCCTGTTCCCGGTGGTCCGTGTAGTAGTACTCCTTTTGGTGGCTCTATCCCAATCTTTTTGAATAATTCTGGGTGTCTTAATGGGAATTCTATCATTTCTCTTACTTTCAGAACTTGTTCTTCGAGTCCTCCTACGTCTTCGTAGGTTACTTGTGGTCTTTCCGCTAACTCTTCAACTGTTTCTTCGAGTATGTTTATCTCCGTGTTTGCTGTTACTCTTCCGGTGTCCTCGGGTTTTATCTTAACTACTTGGAAGAATAGTGGTTGTCCCCATACTGATATGTATATTTTGTCGTCCTTTGTGAGTGGTCTGCCTTTTAGATGTCTTCTTGCGAATTCTGTGAAGTCCCCTGTGAATCTGACTTTTTTTGTTGGTGCTAGTGATATTTTCTTGGCTTCTTTTACTTCGTCCAGTTTTTTCACTATGACTGTTTCTCCTACGGATGCTCCTGCGTTTTGTCTCACGATTCCATCCATTCGGATTATTCCTCTGTCTTCGTCTTGTTGGTAGGCTTGCCATACTCTTGCTGTTGTTTCTTCTTTTCCTTCAATTTTTATTATGTCTCCGCTGGATACTCCTAGTTCGTTTCTTGTTTTGGTGTCCACTCTGGCTATGCCTTTTCCCATGTCGTCTTGGAGGCTTTCAGCTACTTTTAGTTTTACGGACATATTGATCACTTTAGTTGAGTTGGATAAGGTTCTTTAAGAGAGTTTGTTCTTTAAGTTTTCCGTGTTTTTCTTTGGGTGCTTATTCCTTTTTAGTTTTTTTGTTCTTTCCGTTTTGTAAAGTATTTTATATTTTTGGGAATAGAATCTTAATGAGGTTAATTATTATGAGCATGGTTCAAACCGGATGTGAATCAATCGATTCCTTGTTAGGTGGAGGCCTTCTTCCAGAGAGGATTAACCAGATCTACGGTGCTTCGGGTACTGGTAAGACGAATCTATGTCTTCAAGCGCTTGTAACTGCTCATGAAGCTGGTAAAGATGTTGTTTACGTTGATACTGAAGGTGGTTTTTCCGAGAGGAGGTTGGAGCAGTTGAATGGTGGTGATGCTAGTTCCATTCTTGAAGATGTGTTTTTTAACCGTGTTTTGAATTTTTCAGAGCAGAAGAAGGTTATTGATAAGCTTGAGGATCTTGATGTTGACTTGATTATTATTGATTCCTTGACTTCTCAGTATAGACCGGAGTTAGGAAATGGTGATGCCCGTGAGGTTAATCAGGAGCTCGGTAGGCAGGTTCAGAAGCTCTCTAGCATAGCTAGAGAGAATGAGATACCTGTATTAGTTACTAATCAAGTTTATTCTGATTTTGAATCAAACGGTGATGAAGTAAGACCAATCGGTGGTGACGTGTTGAAGTACTCCTCCAAGGTAATTGTGCAGTTGGAGAAGGATGGAGAGAAAAGAAGAGCTGTCCTCAAGAAACATTTATTCAAGGAAGAGGGAGAATCAGCAAGGTTCGATATCTGTCACAACGGGATTGATGGTGTGGAGTAGATAGCTCTATTTAACAAGGCATCCGTTCGGAGGCATTCTTTCAAGTATCCAGTTCAGGTCTATTTTCACGTTAAATTTCTGTATTAGTTTCTGCTTTATCTGTTTGCTGGCTTTGTTTTTCTCGGTGTCCCCAGGTCTTAGTAATACGAGTTTTTGTTTGTTTATGCCTTCTTCTTTGAATTTTTGAGGTGGAGCTACTTTGATCTCGCTGTTTTGGATGGTGAATGCAATTTTTAGCTCAGTGTTTCTGTAGTATTTCTTTTCTCCTTTTATCATGAATGATCCTTTGCCCATGTATTCTCCTGATTCCGCTCCTAGTTTCACTTGGTCCGGTTCTACTTGGTAGACGTCTGTTGTTCCCACTCCTTGTTTCCATGCTGAGGAGTAGCTTCCAGCGAATACTGCTGTTTGCTCCATGTCTTTTTCTTCGGCTTCTTTTCCTTTTTTGAGTATTACTGATGGTGCTCCTTGTACGTCCGCGTGGAAGTAGAGGTCTTCTTTTTCCATGTAGTTTTTGACTATTTCTTCGTTTTGATCGGCATTCTTTCCAGCTATTACTAGGTGATCGTTGCTGGTTTTGAACCAGTGGAACTTGCTGTACCATTCATCGTTTCTTTTTATCTTTTTAAGTTGTTCTTCTTTAGTTTGTTCTTTCTTTTTGGCCTTTTTTATGAGTTTCTTTGTCTCTTTTATTGCTTCTTTGGCTCCTTCTATCTTTTCTTTGTATTTTTTGCTTTTTTCGTAGTATTTCGCAGCGTTCTTCGTGATTTTTTTATCCGGATCTATTTCTATTTCGGGCATCTTAATCAGGTTTTTTATTTTTACCAGTCATCTTTCGTTGAACAATCAGGATCAAGGCACATCTCGTAGCTCTTTCCGCTGTTCTTTATTACCTTTATTTTTGGTGATCCGCATTCTTCGCATTCTTCGTTCAGTGGCTCCACTTTTCCCTTTTGGGGTAGTGGATACGTATTTGTGCATTTAGGGTAGTTGCTGCATCCTATGAATCTGCTGCCTCTTCTACTCCTTCTTATTACTAGTTGACCGTTGCATCCGTCTTTATCGCATTTTCCCATGTCCTCTTCTTTTTTGAGCGCGTTTTGTAGTTCTTCCGAGACTTTGTCTCTATTCTCTTCGAGTTCTTTCAGAATCTCTTTGAGCATTTGTCTGGATTCGTTCACTACTTTCTTCTTTTCTTTTTTTCCTTCCTTTACTTCGTCTATTTCTTTTTTGAGTTTCGCGGTCATTTTTGGCCTGGTTATTTCTTCTGCGTGGTTTTCAAGCGAATCTATGACTGCGAATGCTACTTTACTTGGTTTGTATCCTTTTTGTTGGGTTACGTAGTGTCTTTGTGATAGTTTTTTAAGAATTGCGGGTCTGGTTGACTTTGTTCCTAAGTCGTTCT
>PWFL01000020.1 GCA_003553825.1 Candidatus Iainarchaeum sp. | reverse complement strand
TACCTATATTTATATAAACCGATAACAGTAAAAACCAAGTAGAGAAATAATCCAAATTCTCAAAGAAACAAGAAACACAGGAGAGATAAAAATGTTCACGCTACCAGGAGAATACATAGGAACACCCGAAGAATACGACTCGGGATTCGGCACCTACAAAGACACTGAAAAAGCCGAAATAAGATCCTCAAACACAGGAGAATTAAAATTAGATAAAGAAAAACACCTAGCAGAGATAAGAGCACAGACAAAAATACCAAAAATGCAGTCACCAGTAACAATTATACTAGGAAAGGTGATAAAGACAAGAGACCAAGTAATAGAGATAAAACCAGCGCCATTCGAATCACAGAAATTCAAGTTCGTTCCAAACGAAAAATCAGCAATACTACACGTCAGCAACATAAAAGACGACTACATAGAAGACATCACCACCCAATACAAAATAGGAGACATAGTAAGAGCAAAAATCACAGGAATAGACGAAACCACGGTCGAACTAACAACCGATCAAGGAAACCTAGGAGCAGTAAAAGCCTACTGCCCAAAATGCAGGCAACCAATGAAAAAAATAGGAAGAGACAAAGTAAAATGCAGAGAATGCGGAGAAGTAACCTCGAGAAAAACAGCCAAAGACTACGGACAGGGAAACATAAAATAAAAACACTAACAAGGTGAATAAAATGGAACTGGAAATAATAAATCAAGAAGACAACAAAATAAGATTCGAACTGAAACAAGAAGACCACACATTCGCAAACCTATTAGTGGACACACTACAAGACATGGAAGAAGTGAAAATAGCACAATATGACATGAAACACCCGCAGATAAGCTCACCGAACATATACCTAGAAACTAAAGAAGAAAAACCAAAAGAAGTTCTGAAAAAAGCAGTAGAAAAAATACAAGAAACAATGCAGAATCTACAGGACGACCTATAAATATCCAAACACGCATATAGCTCACCCACTACCCCTAAAGAAAAACCAATACCGGTGTAGCACTTGAAACCAAAAGAAAAAACAACCGCGGTAAACAACGGGTCATTCAAAAAACAAGAAAACGAAGAAACCACTATAACAGCAGTAACAGTACAAGGAAAACTATACATAGAAAACATAGAAACAACTAAAATAAAAATAGATGGTACAAAAGCAACTGAAAAAATAATAAAACTACACAGCAACTCCAACCACATAAAACAATCCAACAACATACTACTCCACGGGACAACTATCGCAGGATTCAACATCCTAAACATTCCAAAACTACACCGAGAAACACAAAAACCAGTAATAACCGTTCTAAGAAAAAAACCAGATAAACAAAAGATTGAAAAAGCAATAAAGAACACTAAAAACCACGGGAAAAAACTAGAAACAATAAAACAAAACCCAAAATACAGAAAACACCCGAACAAAAACATATACTACACCAACACAGGAATACCGAAAAAAGAAGCCGAAATCAAACTGGAAAGACTAATACATAAAGGAAACTATCCAGAGCCGCTTAGAATAGCACGTCTAATAACCAAAGCTATAACAAAAAACAACTAGAAAAGAGGACGAATGAATGAACAAGATCAAAAAAATCAAGCAAAAAACAAAAGAGACACTAGAATCCATTAAGAAAAAACTAAAAGGTAAAAAATCCGAAGAAAAAAAGAAACTAACAAAGAAACAGAAAATAAAAAGAGAAGCAAAAGACTGGGGAATATCAATAGCAGCAGCACTACTAATCTACTTCGTTATACTACCAGCAATACTAGGAACCAATACACCTCTAATAGTAGTATCCAGCTGCAGCCAAAGACCACACCTCAACATGGGAGATATCTTAGTAATACGGGGGACAGCAATGGAGGATATAGAAGCACCAACAATCACGATAAACGATCAACTCCAATACAACTACGACAATGAAACAAACACACTCACTATAAATGATCAAGAAGTAACTCCGAACACTAACAACTCCATAGTAACCTACCTACCAAACCCCATGGGAACACAGATAATACACAGAGCACTGGTAAAACTTGAATTCACAGAACAAGCAGAACCAATACAAGGAGAAAAAATACTACTAACACAGGGAGATGCCAATGAACTACCGGACCAAATTACTCAAACACGAGTGAACGGAGAAAGAGCACTCTGCCTGGACTACACACACCAAGGAATGATCCTACAGTCACAAAAAGATTCAGAAGACCAAGGATCAGAATTAATAGTGTCAAAAAATTCAGAAATGTGCATATCAACCCCAGTAACGGAAGAAAGGATAGTAGGGAGAAAAACAGGTCCAAGAATACCCTTACTAGGACATGTAAAACTATTCTTCTGCGACATAGCGCCAGTCTGCGAAGGTCATGCCAATCCAGGAACAAATTACGAGTACATATTAACCTGCTGATACAAGGTGCGAAAAATCCATAACAAGAACCAATAAATAAACGCGTCACATAAAAAACACAAGGCAGTTAAATCAAATTCATAAAAATAAGGTATAGGAGGAGATTCAAAATGTTCAACGTCACGCTAGAAAACGCACAAAACTTCAAGAAATGCATAAATACACTGAACACGCTTATAGATGAAGGAAAATTCAAGATAAACGACCAAGGCATGGAACTAAGAGCAATGGATCCATCACAAATAGCAATGGTGAACTTCCAGCTACCAAAACAAGCATTTGAAGAATTCGAGACTGAAGAAGACGAAATACAAGTCAACCTAAACGATCTGAACGACAGAGCAAAAACAGCAAGATCAAGCGACGTACTGAAACTAGAACTGGGTGAATCTGGTTCAAGACTAGAAATGAAGTTTCAGGGAAAAGTAAAAAGAGAGTTCGACCTACCATTACTAAACCTATCCGAGGAAGGAGTGAACGAGCCATCAGTTGACTTCGATACAGAGATAAAAATCAACGGATCCACACTAAAAGACATACTGAAAGACGCCGACCTAGTAGCAAGCCACGTCAAGCTAAAAGCAACACCAGAAGAGTTCCAGGTAACAGCTGAAGGAGACAAGGGAAACCTGGAAACAAAGATAAGTAAAGAAGAAGACATAATACTCGACTACAACGTGGAACAAGAGCAAAAAGCAATATTCCCGATAGAATACCTAAAGGACCTGCTAGCCGGAGCAACCTCAAAGAGCATAGTAACGCTCAATCTCAAAACAAACAATCCACTGAAACTTAAATACGGAATAGGCGAAGCAACACTAACCTACTACCTAGCACCAAGAGTGGAAGAATAGAGAAATATCAATAAAAAGAAAACCTTTAAAAATATCCTCTACCTTAATCCCTACACTAGCGGGTAAAAAGGAAGAAAAAATGAATGAAAAAAACTCTCTGAAATCTCAAGGAGCAATAGAGTACCTAATAATAATCGGAACCGTTATCACCATAGCAGCAGTAGCAATGGTCATAGTATCAGGAGCTCTAGGACAGAGACAAGAAGAAATACTATACGATCAATGCTCCTCCGCAGCATCAAGATGTAACACTAGAAGAGCTGCAAATCCAGAAGCAGCCTGCAGATGGTGCGAGGACCAATGTGTGGATAATGATGGAAACCCATTATTCGGAGAGGAAGATGAAATAAACGCGATAGACTGCTGCATGCTCGGACTGGACGATGAAATATTCCTAGGCGCAGGTGCAGATGGAGAGTACGAAGAAAACTGCGAACCAACTCTTGAACCGGACTTCACCTACAGCATCAGCGAACAAGAGGTCTACTTCGATGGAAGAGCTTCAAGCTTCAGCCCTTATCATCCTGATTATGAAATAACGCATTACGACTGGAACTTCGACGACGGAAACACCACTTCTTCAGAATCAACCACTTCCCACGAGTACAGTCAAAGAGATGAATACGATGTAGAACTAACAGTCACAGGGGAAGGTGGTGGAGAAACTTTCGATAAAAGTATAACCAGGACTGTTAGATGGGAAGGATTCTACATCGATAACGTAACTGTGGATGATGTTGAAGAAGGAGAGGAACTAGAAGTCAAAGCTGAAATAAGAAACGTAGGGGATGAAAAGGAAACACAGGAAGTTAAAGTAGATGTAGTGGGACTAGATTGGAGCGACAGTGAGTATGTGGATATACCAGGAGGCGGTGATAGAACTGTCACATTTAACTACGATACCGAAGGAGATGGAAGGGAAGAAAACTACACAGCTGTAGTTGGAACGGATCAAGATTCCCAGTCAGAGGAATTCTACATATACAGGATTTTCAAAATACTAATAAGTTCAGGAGATAATGGGAGAGTAGTAGAACCAGGCGAAGATACATTCGAATATAGAGAAGGAAAAGAGATAACTATAGGTGCTCAAGCGGATCAAGAAGTATTCAATGAAACCACTTTATCTGAAGCTGATAGTGGTGGTGATGGACATGAGGAAACTACTCACTATGAGAAAACAGATGTAGATGTTTCAGAAGCATTAGAACTAGAACTTAAAGCCAATTACCAGCTAGATACTACTAGTGGAGACAGTTCTTTTGCTGCAGTTTACATATATGTCGATGGTGAAGAAGAGTTCAAACACCTTGAGAACAGTGCTAATGAGGATGAATATGTAAACGGTACAACTGTAGATGTTTCAAATAAGGACAAC
>PWFL01000038.1 GCA_003553825.1 Candidatus Iainarchaeum sp. | reverse complement strand
TACTCAAAGAGGGCTAAAAAAGAAGGATACGAACAGATAGCAGAGATATTCAATAAAACAGCAGAACAAGAAAGACAGCACGCAAAATGGCTATTCAGACTAATAAACCAATTAAAAGAAGATACAGATGAAGATTTATCCGAGATAGAGGTACAAGCAGCAGCACCAACAACTCTAGGAGATACAAAAGAAAATCTAAAAGCAGCTATAGACGGAGAACACTACGAAAACACCGAGATGTACCCGAGCTTCGCGGACAAAGCTCAAGAAGAAGGATATCCAGAAATAGCTAAAAGACTTAGAGCAATAGCTAGGGCGGAAGAACACCATGAAAACAGATACAAAAAACTCATTAAAGAAGTGAGAGAAGGAACAGTCCATGAAAAACAGGAAAAGAAGCAATGGGTATGTAGAAAATGCGGTTACGTGCACGAAGGAAGAAAACCACCTGAAGAATGCCCTTCATGCAGCCACCCGACCGAGTACTTCGAACTAAAATGCGAAGAATACTAACAACAGGAGAAGAATCTGTATGACTAAAAAAGGCGAAATATACAGATGCAACATCTGCGGAAATGTAGTAGAAGTACTACATGAAGGAGTAGGAGAACTAGTATGCTGCGGAGAATCAATGGAGCTTCTAGAACCACAAACAGAAGACAAAGGATACGAGAAACACGTGCCAGTGATAGAAGAAACTAAAGAAGGAGTTAAAGTTAAAGTAGGATCAAGACCACATCCAATGGAAGAAGATCATTACATAGAATGGATAACAGTCTACACAGATAGGGGAGCCTTTGGCAAATATCTAGAGCCAGGTGAAGAGCCGGAAGCAAAGTTCCCAATACCTAAAGAGGATATAAGAGAAGTTAAAGAGAACTGCAATGTACACGGACTGTGGAAAAACGAACTCTAGAGGGAGTGATTAAAATGCTATCCAAGATACCGATAGATACAGATAAGATAGATCAAGAAGATCTGGACAAGGAAATACTCCGCAAAAGCCTGTTAGCAGAGCTAGATGCAATAGATCTGTACGAACAGATGGCTAACATGACCAACGATGAGAACATAAAGAAGGTTCTCCTGGATGTAGCAAGGGAAGAGAAGGAACATGTGGGAGAATTCCAAGAAATGCTTTTAAGAAGAGATGAAGAACAAGTGGAACAGATGAAAGAAGGTAAAGAAGAAGTAAAGGAACTCACAGGCAAATAAACCCTTTCTTATCTCTTTTTCTCTTTATTTTTCTTTATTTCTACTTTCTTGTATCTTAGCTGAAACTATATTTTCATGTAAGTCGTTTAAAACTTTCCTAGCCACATCTTGTTTTCTTTTGAGGTTGGGTACTATGGAGTTTGGGTAACTGAATCTTTTGAATTTGGTGTAAAGTTCTTCTAACTCATCTTCTATTTTTTCTGCTTCTTTTATTTTTCCTTCTCCTATTTTATCCATTGCTACTCTTTTTAGTTCTCCTATTGCGTCTCCTAGGCCCGTTAGGTAGTACTTTGGAGGCACATTAAGTTCTGGGATTTCACCGTCTTCCATGTATTTCTTTACTATGCATAGTTCCGCGTATTCTTGGTAGCTCTTTCCAAGAGCCTTGTCCTTCAACACAGGGTGTTCTTTTAACTCGTCTTCACATTCTTTTAACAGTTTTTTAGCTTCTTGTTTTTTCTCTTCTGCTTCCTGGAACTCGTCTTGGTGGATGTGTTTCACTCCTTCTTGGCAGAGTGGTAGTATGTCTCTTCTTTTTTTCAGTATTTTCTCTCTTTTCAGGTAGGCGTTTTCCAATTCTTTTTTGATTTTTTCAAGCATTTTCTCACAGTGTTTTTTGTTCTTGTTTGTTTATGTTTTTTCGCATGTTCTTTTTCCGTAGATCTTTGAGATGAGGTTTGCGTAAAGTGTTTCTATTAATAGGAATAGGATTAGGGATAACGCGATGAGGCCCCAGTGTGTTGCTGTTAGTGGTAATACTCCGAATATTTCTGCTATTGGTGTGTATATTAGTATTGGGTAGGATACTGCTGCTAGAGCCATCATTGATATGAGGTATTTATTATCTATTAGTTTTAGATTGTAGTCTCTTCTGATTATGTGGAACATCAGTATTTCGAATAGTCCCAGTGATACGAATAGGATTGTTTGTGCTAGTATTATGTTTTCTATGTGTATGAAGAATAGTGGTAGCATTGTTAGTGCGGCTATTGGTCCTGTCCCTGCTATCATTGCAAGTATCTTTTTGTCTATTATTGGTTCTTCTCTTCCTCTTGGTGTTCTTTTCATTATTCCTTTTACTTTTGGATCTTCTCCCAGTGCTATTGCAGGTGGTCCGTCGCTAGCAAAGTTAACCCAGAGTAGCATAACTGCTGTTAATACAACTGCTTCTGCTCCTGTGAAGTACTGTGGGTAGAATAGTCCTCCTATTAGTGTTCCTATGAATACGAACATCACTTCTCCTGAGTTGGTTGATAGTAGTTGATTGGTTACTTTTCTGATGTTGTCGAATATGGCTCTTCCTTCCGATATTGCGTCTCTTATCGTGGTGAAGTTATCGTCCTGTAGTATCATGTCGCTGGCTTTCTTGGCTACATCTGTTCCTCTTTGCCCCATTGCTATTCCTATATCCGCGTCTTTTAATGCTGGTGCGTCGTTAACTCCGTCTCCTGTCATTGCAACGTTGTAGTCTTGTTTTTTCAATGCGTCCAGTATTCTTACTTTGTGGTTTGGTGTTATTCTGGCGAATATCTCGACTTCTTTGACTTTTTCCTCGAGTTCTTCTTCGCTCATCTCGTTTAGGTCGTTTCCAGTGATTACTTTATCAGAGTCGAACCCTAGTTTTTTCCCTACTGCTTTTGCTGTTTCCACATTGTCTCCTGTTGCCATGATCACCTCTATCCCTGCGTTTCTACAGTCTTGCACTGCTTTTTTTACCTCTGTTCTAGGTGGGTCTATCATTCCTTGTAGGCCTAGGAATATCATATCGTTTTCTATTTCATCATCGCTCGCATCTACATCTTCTACTTTTCTCCTAGCAAATCCTAGTAACCTTAAAGCTTCTTTAGCGTATTCGTGGTTTTTATCTATTATTTCTTGTCTTTTTTCTTCTGTTAATTCTTTTACTTCTCCGTTTATCAGTATTCTATTACATCTTTCCAGAACTATTTCGGGTGCTCCTTTCATGTAGGCGGTTTTGTCTTTGGTTATCACGGTCATTCTTTTTCTGTTGGATGAGAATGGGATGCTCTTCAGCCTGTCTTTTTTCTCTTCTATTCCCGCTTTCATTCCGGATATTAATAGAGCTTCTTCGGTTGGGCTCCCGTGGAAATCCATTTCGGAATCATTATCTACTTTTTCAGCGTTGTTGCAGTGGAATCCGCATTCGAGTATCGGCTCTAGTTCTTCAGGATCCACTTCTTCTCCGTCTTTTAGGAATTTTCCATCTGTATCTGTTCCCGTGGCTGTTACTTCGTATTCTTGTTCTTGGAAGTAGATTTTTTCAACGGTCATAAGGGCTTCTGTCAGGGTTCCTGTTTTATCGGTTACAATGAAGTTCACAGATCCTAGGTTTTCTACAACGGATAGTCTCCGGACTAATGCATTTTTCTTGAGCATCTTCCTTGATCCAAGAGCTAATGTAAAGGTCACTATAGCTGGCAGGGATTCTGGTATAGCTGCTATTGCAAGGCTAACTGCCATTAGTAGGATTGTTACTGGTGCTGCTCCTGTTATGCTGTACTGTATTATTGCTACCACTATAACTATTCCTGCGACCAGGTAGCTTATTTTCTTCCCCATTTTATCTACTTCTTCTTGGAAGGGTGTTTCTCTTTCCTCTATTCCTTGTATTTTTTCAGCTATATCTCCTACTTTTGTATCCATTCCTGTTTCCGTTACCACTGCTTTTGCTCTTCCTTTGACTATATGGGTGTTTTTGAAGACCATGTTCTTTCTATCAGCTACAGGTGTATCTTCTTCGAGTTCACATGGTTCTTTTGAAACATTGACACTTTCTCCTGTTAAAGCAGCTTCATCTGTTGCCATTGATTCGGCTTGTATTACTCTTGCGTCCGCTGGAACAGCGTCTCCCTGCTCCAGGTGTATTATGTCTCCAGGGACCACTTCTTTTGAGTTTATTGTTTTTCTTTTTCCATTTCTGCTCACTCTCACGTCAGGGGCGGACATCTCTTTCAGGGCTTCTATCGCTTTTTCAGCTTTGTAGTCCTGTACGAATCCGAATAATCCATTGGCTAGGAGTATTAATAGTATTATCCCTACTTCCAGGTATCTTGGAGATTGTCCTGGTAGAAAACCTATTGCTATGGATAGAACCATTGCTATTATCAGTAGATATATGAGATTGTCTTTGAATTGATTGACCAGGATCTTTAATGGGGAATCCATCTCGCTTTCCTTTATCCTGTTTTCCCCGTGTTCTTTCAATCTTTTTTCAGCTTCTTCCGTGCTCAGTCCATCTTCGGACGTATTGAGTTCCGATAGGACTTTGTCCATTGGTTCACTGTACCAGTTCATTAAAATAAGATAAGGGGTTTGACCCATAAAAACGTTGTTTCAAGTTGAGCCAAAATACTTGTATTTTTAGATAGCAGTTTCGTTTGTTTTATTTTCTGTAAGCCTTTGGTCTTTTTTCTATTTTTAATATTTTGATTTCTTCATCCTTTTTTTCTTTTTCAAAGAATATCCTGAAATTTCCTAT
>PWFL01000029.1 GCA_003553825.1 Candidatus Iainarchaeum sp. | reverse complement strand
ATTTATAGTATTATAAGAACAACTAGCTATTTCGAAGCACAACCCTAGCAAGAGGAACGGCTGCGAGCACTAGGAAAACTGCGAGGACTAGCCAGGGATTCAGATCCGTGAGACGGGGGATCAAGATCGCTAAAAGTATTCCCAAAGCTATGTTACACCACTCTATGAAACAGATGTCTACCCAGCTCATCCTCCGAATCTCGGAGTTCAGCTTTGAACCCAGGCCCATCTATAACACCTTAACTAAAACTAACACTCCAGTATTTTTATAACTAAATCCAGAGTCAAATCCAAAATTAAGAAACCTTTTATTCCAATCCCCCTTATAATGTAGATGATGAGTATGAGTGAGAAAAACAGCTTGGAAGTCGCTGAAGAACTGGCTAAGGAGCACCATGAAGGACAAACAAGGAGAGATGGAGAACCCTATGTTTCCCACCCCCTATCAGTGGCCCAGAAACTAAATATGATAGCGGAACTTAACACCGTGATTACTCTCTCAAGTTTTTGAACTCCTGAAGCCTCAGCCATGGTACCAAGTTGATTAAGGTATTTGAACTTAAAAGCTTTCACTGAAAACGTATTTAAACCTCAGAGCCTTTATCGTAAATGTGGTTCAATATGGATATTGATTTAAGTGATAAGAGGATCTGGATAATAATCACTATATTAGTAGCAGGGATACTGGTAGTTCTGTTTACAGCTGACTCGGGGATAAGAGATCAAAATATCTTAACAATTAATGTACAGGGAAACGGAACCACCAACCCAGAGCCAGGAGAATATAAATTCGAACATGGAGAGGAAGCAACTGTAAACGCGGTTCCGGAAGAGAACTGGGAATTCATCGAATGGACAGGAGACCACGAAGCCACTGAAAAAGTCATAAACATTGAAATGAAGGAAGACATCGATATAACAGCGATCTTTGAAGAGAAAGAAGAAACAGTGAACGAAACCGAAGAGGAAAACGAGATACAGGAATTACTGGAAGAAGCAAAACAAGCTGCATCCGACTGCTATAACTCGCTAGTAGTGAATGAAATAAATACTGGGGAAGAAGCAAATCTAACTGAAACCCATCCCATATGCGCGGATATATGCAAGGGAGAATGGATTGAAAACCCGGAGATAGAGATCACCGAACAGAAAGAGATCGGAGACGGAACAATAGACACGGCTGAAGAAGCCTGCCTGGTCGGAAAACCCGAATGGATAACAAAAAATTAATAAAGTGATAAGAAATGGAGAAAAACAAGCTAAAAGGAATTGCACTGATATTAACAGTCGCTTTAATCTTAATTACGGCTCTTATTCTGATTCCAACTGATTCAATTACGGGGAGAGAACACACTTTAACAATAGAGATACAGGGAGAGGGCTCGACCTCACCTGCACCTGGAAATCACACGTACGAAGAAGGAACGAACATAACCATAGAACCAGTGGAGGATGCGGAGAACTGGTACTTCCAGGAATGGACCGGGGATATAGAGCAGGAAGCAGAAGAGATAGAAATAACTATGGATCAGGACTATAGAATAACAGGTCACTTCGAAGAATACTACTTCTTAAACGTAAACATGGATGGAGAAGGACAGATTCAAGTGGATCCTGAAAAGGAGAAATACGATCCAGATGAAGAAGTAACTCTCACAGCACAACCGGAAGAAGGATGGCAGTTCTTCGAATGGACAGGAGACCACACCAGAATAGAACACGAGATAACACTTATAATGAACGAAGACAAGAACATAACAGCGGATTTCAGAGAAGAAATACAGTGGTAAATCAGAGAGGTGATAAAATGAGCAACGGAGATAAAGATAAAGATAGCTTTGTGAAAAAAGGCTGGAAACAGATAAAGAACGATGACTCTGGAAAATTCACAAAAGAAGACAAAGAAAAAGCAAAAGAAATACTTGAAAAGGATTGAGCTTTAAATAAAATTAAAATTGATTTCCCATGAACAATCCTCGAAGTCAACAGCTATTTTCCGTTCTTTTTTTCCAGTTTTTTCCTTGCTCTCTCTATTATATCATCGGCTTGCCTTGGCCCTATTTCTTTGATGAGTTTTGACCTGTATACATTGAAGCTCCATTCATCTTCTATTTCTTTAAGTTTTTGTTTTGCTTCTTTCGTTCTCTTCTCGATTTCTTTTTTTGTTAGTTGGCCTGCTGACTCTTTTTTTAGTTTTTTATGTATTTTTTCAGGAGCTTTTTCCTCGATAATGTCCCTTACGCTACCAGGTTTATAGTCTGTTACTCTTGATATTCTTTCGGAAGCGTCTCTAATAGTTTTTATCTCTTTTTCTTCAGCTAGCTCTGTTGCTAGGTCTATTACTTCTTCTCTTTTTATAAAGGCTTCTTTTTGAATCTCTTCTTCGGTTCTTTTTCTTTTCTTTCTCTGTTTTTTCGCGGTCATGGTTTTTTAGTTTGTTTTATTTTTTAGTAGTTTTTTCCACTGCTTTTATCTTCTGTTTTCTATCTTTGTTCTTCATCTTTTCAATTGATTTATCCAGTTCGTTTTTTTCATTTTTCATTCAGCTTCACCGATTTACATTAGTGGGGCTGTGTATTTAAATATTTCAAATCCTTTATAGGCAAGTACTTGGATTATTTGAGTGATTTCAATGATCGAGATGAACAGGGACTTGAAGATAGTGATATCTACCTTTTTGATCGCTTTCCTTATCACTCAGTTACCTTTTCCAGCTGAGTTCTCTCTTGCGGCTAGGGTAATGATAGGTATTGCTTTCATCGCTGTGGTGTTCTGGGTCACTGAATGCATACCTATACCTGTTACCGCTCTTCTAGTTATATTGTTACAGGGATTGTTCGGTGTGCAGCCGTTTACAGATGCCTTATCATACATTGCTCACCCTGTAAACGCTCTTCTGTTAGCCGGGTTCGTGATAGCAGGTTCTTTGAAGAAGTACGATCTGGATAGGATGATCGGTCTTAAGATTATTTCATTCATGGGGGACAGTACTAACCAGCTTATTTTAGGGGTTATGGTAGCCACGGCTTTTCTTTCCATGTGGATCTCTAACACCGCTGCCACGGCTATAATGCTTCCTATCGGTATTGGTGTGATGAAGAAGGCTGTTGACGGGTCGGACGGCACCAATATGATGAAGGTCATGGTGATCGGAACCGCTTTCGCAGCTAATATAGGTGGGATTGGAACTCCTCTGGGCACTCCTCCGGTTCCTATAACAATTGGTTTCCTGGATGAGATGGCTGGAATAAGCCTGTCTTTCCTTGACTGGATCATAAGAGCTATGCCAATAGTATTGATTTCTTTACCTGTTTCATGGAAGCTCTTGACCTGGTTCTACATTCCCGAAGTCAAGCAAGTAGGTAAAGGAGTAGAGGATATAAAGCAGGAACTGGCTGAGATGGGGGGATTAACTAAGAAGCAGAAGCATGTGATCATTCTGTTCATGATAGCTGTTGTACTGTGGTTCCTGGATTCCCTTGGGTTCCTCTTACCCTTACCCGAGAACTGGCTGTACCTTGCTTCGCTGATAATCGCTCTGATGTATATCTTTCCGGGCACAGGTGTTTTAAAGTGGAAAGAGGCTGAAAAAGAGATCAATTGGGGCATATTGATATTGATAGGAGGTGGACTGGCTCTTGGGTCCGGGTTACAAGAAGCCGGTGTGATCGGTATAATAGCTGGTTACCTTGAAACTCTGTTGGTTGGTTCCAGCATCTTTGTTGTTATCGGAGTGGTTGCTCTGGTAACCGCTTTCAGCATTACTCTTTTCTCAAGCTTGACAGCTACCTCAGGTACCTTTGTGCCAATTGCTATTGCTCTGGCGGGCAAGCTCGGTGTAAGGCCATTGATACTTGCCCTTGTGGCGGGAGTTGCCTCGTGTTTTGCTTTCCTTTTACCTGTTAACACTCCGCCTAATGCTCTTGCCTATGATACTGATCATTTCAAGACCTCTGAAATGACTAAGCCGGGCGTGTTACTGACTCTGATCTGTGTAGGGATCTTGATATTCGTTGCTTCCGTTTACTGGGTTCCTTTCCTATCTTAGAATTAGTTTAAGAATTTTTTATAAGGTTTTCTTTTTCCCTTTTACTCCATTTCTTTATCTCCGCTTCGCGTTTTGATGCCTTGCTCCTGTTTTTATATTCCTCTGTATACACCAGTTTTAGGGGTAATCTGCTTCTAACGTACTTGCTTCCCTCCCCTTCTCTGTGTTTCTCGAGCCTGTTTTCAAGATCCTTGGTTATGCCTGTATACAGGGAATTGTCACTTAACCTAATCATGTATAGTGTCCACATGAGGTTTTTTAACAAATCTTTATTTATATGTGTTGAGTTACTAGTGATGAGTGATTCCATGAACTCGATCCTGATCTGTAAATCAATACATAAAGGAAATACTAGAGAGGTAGCCGAAGCCATCTCCGAGGTACTGGATTGTGAAGTGAAAGATCCTGGAGAAGTCTCAAACCAAGATGTAGAGGAGTACGACTTGATTGGATTTGCATCCGGTATTTACTTTAGAGACTTCCATAAATCTATTAGGAATCTAGTTGAAGATCTCGATGGAAAAGGAACTCCTTGTTTCATGATCTCCACGAGCGGTTTTCCATCCATCCCTCTGCTTCATAACTACGAGAAGAGAATGAAGAAGAGGCTAGAGGAAAACGGTTTCGAGGTACTCGATTCCTTCACCTGCAGGGGACACGACGAGTACGGACCGTTCAAACTGATAGGTGGGATGTACAAGAACAGGCCCAGTGAAAAGGACCTGGAACGTGCACGAGAGTTCGCTGAAGAGATAATTCAACAAATGAATGGAAAGGAGGATTTAGAGTACGAAGTAAAACACCTTAAAGAAAGAT
>PWFL01000022.1 GCA_003553825.1 Candidatus Iainarchaeum sp. | reverse complement strand
ATTAAAACCCTTGGATCTATTGGATAAAGGGGAGACCTTTATCTCCCTTTATCAAACTTTCTTCATTTGAGAAGATTACCTCTCCAGTGGAAGCATTTATCCGAGCTTGGAATAAAGAAAAAGATAATGTGATAAGGTTAACCTCCCATACTTCCTCCTTTTCATCGTTCTTCTTAACGCTGAGAATAACTTGGTTTATCCCACCTTCTTCATCTTTTTGTTCGGTTCTCTCTCTTTTCGTTTTCTCGAGTGCTTCTTCAGCAGTGATTTTGACTTTATCTAAATCTATTTCTTCCGTGGATGGATCTATTGCTTTGGCTGATTTCTTGAATGTTACTTCGCCTTGTTTTTTTATTATGCCTTGAACCACTTCTTCCTCTTTTGGGCTGTAAAAAGTTATTATCCACCTATCAAGTCCTTCCATGTGTGGCTTGAAGATCGCCGTACCTGAATTAAGGAAATATCCTCCTTCTATTGAATTTTCTATATCTTGGTGTTGCTTTACTTTTTCCAGGGCTTCTTTGAAATCTATCTTCATTTTACGCACCTTCCTTGTGTTCCTTTATGTTTTTTCCTATTTATTAATTGGCGTAATTTTCATAACCCTTAAGTTTTTAAATGGTTTGAATATTAATCATAAAAGATACAATGAATGTTAGTAGAGACAGCTTGGCCTTGTTATCAGTCGCTCTAGCTCTTGGTATATTTGTAATGGTTTACTCTGTTATACTTACACAAGAACCTGAAATCCCGGAACAACCTGTTAGAGAGTGCTACGAAGCAGCTTTGAACTGTAGAGAGAACCCGGATAAATGTTACCGATGCCAAGATGCTTGTAGAAATATTAAAGGAGAACCTACAAAAGAAAACGCGGTGGAAATATGTATGAGAGGGGATGCAGAGGAATTATGGGAAGAATAACCTGTTTAATTTAATTTCTCTTTCTAACTTTGGTCTAATCTTAAACCTTCTTGTGAATTTCCCACAATCTTTCTATTATTGTTAAGACTGCGAATCCCAGTAAGAAGGTTATTCCGTAGTACAGGAATCTGTAATCGATTAGTGCTAGTAATGATAGAATTATCACTGATAGTGTTCGTGGTAACCTGCCCAGTATCCCTTTGTATAATCTTTCTCCGAGCACTGCTTGAGATTGAGTGCCTAGGTAAGAGATCATTAATACTGCTATAGCGGTGAATAGACCTATTTCAGTTCTAACGAATTGAGATAGTGCTAGTCCTCCGAATATTGACATATCTACTATTCTATCCGCTATATGATCCGCTATATCTCCTCTTTTTGATGCTTTGTTCAGCTTTTTAGCTATTTCTCCGTCCAGAAGATCTAAGAAACCGCTTAAAGCTAGTAGTATAACGGCTGATGGGATCTGGTTGAATGCAAATGATACTCCTGCACTTACTCCTGTTAATAGAGATACGAAGGTGATGTGATTTGGATTCACATCTGCCACGAACGGTCTTAGTATCTTCTCTCTTATCTTTTCGGTTTTCATTTTTCTCACTCTTCAAGATTTTCTGCCTGTGATGTAAACGACTGAGGAGGCTCTTCTTGAGGGTGATAGTTTTCTCGCTAGGTAGTCCAGCTTTTTATAGAATTTTGGTAGAGGCTTGGGACTGAATCTGTAGCATCCGTACGGTATGAAGAAGTCTTTTCTTAATTCTACATCGTAGAATCCTTTTCTTGTGAGCAGTTTTTTCATCTTCCTTTTTCTTCTGAGCTTGCTGTTCATTGGTAGGAACTTGTTGTAGAATATTCTAAGACTCCATAAGTGGAAGAAGTCGAATAATACTCTGTCTCGGGTTAGTCTTTTCATTTCTTCCGCCAGTGCTTTTATGTCGTCCACTAAATGGAAAATTCTCAGTGCGGTTACTATGTCGAATGATTCGTCCTTGTACTCGGTGTTCATCGCGTCCCCTTTCACAAATTCTATATTTGATTCTACTCCTGCTTCTTTTGCTTTTGCTCTTCCTTTGTCCAGCATTTCTTGAGATATATCCAGTGCTGTGACTTCAGCTCCCTGTTCAGCAAACGCGATGGAGTACCTACAAGTGCCCGCTCCTAGATCAAGTATCTTCTTTCCTTCTATGTCCCCCAGCAGATCCAGGACTATTCTATTTTCTCTTTCCTTTATTATCTGTCCGCCTTGCCCTGTGAATCTTTTTTCATCGTAGTTGGAGGCCACGTTCTTTTTCTTATAAAATCTGACCATTTAATGCACCTCTATTTTTTATTATCCTTGTATTTTGTTTCCTTATTCTATCCAGAAGGTTGATGCTTCCTCCGTCTGTTCTTTTATCTCGGTTTCAGAGCTTTTTGGGATTTCGGTTTCTTTGAATGAAAATTCATTTTTGAACTGTTCCCATGTCTCTTCAGGATTGGAGTTGAAGCATATGAATACCGCATTTTTATCCTTTACTTTTACTTTCTTTATAGCATCTTTTATCTGTCTTGTACCAGCTATTCTCAGTATTAGTCCAATGTGGGGGACGTGACTTATTTCTCTATTTTGCTGGTAGGCTTTTTCCGTTTCTTTTACTGCGTGTAAAACGTTTTTCTTTGATTTAATTGAATTTTGGTTTACTAACTGTGTTTTTTCTTGGTCTTCAAGGAATTTGATCACTTTATCTTCTTTAGGTTTTTTCTTAAATTCCACTGATTTTACTAGTATTTCTTCCATCATGCGTGTTCACTGTTTTTTTCGGTTGGACTAAAACTAACTATGTAATGGTTTTATTGATAAATAAAGGTTGGGAAGTTGTTTGAATCAGAGGCATTTTTAAAGAATGGTGAGAATAATAGGTATGTGATTTTTAATAATTAACTGAATCAATGGTGAATTCAATGAGTGTTGTACACGGATCAAAAGAAGCTTTGAGAAAGAGAAAAAAGAGGAAACACGAGTTAGGCTCCTCCCCAACTAAGACTAAAATTGGTGAGAAGGATAGAAGAAGGAATAATAAAAGGAGAGGAGGAAATATAAAAGTTAGAGTAAGTACGGCCAACCAAGTTAATCTACTGGATCCTGAGGAAGGAGAACACAAGCAAACTGAAGTACAAGATGTGAAAGAGAACCCTTCTAATAGGAACTATGCTAGAGAAAATGTGATTACTAAAGGAGCTATCATAGATACTCCTGAAGGAGAAGCAAGAGTCACAAGTAGGCCGGGTCAGGACGGAACGATAAACGCGGTATTGGTAACTGAAGAAGAATAAATCTTTACCAGTGCTTTTCATCTATCTTTACATCTGAAGAAATAACCATCTCTCTTCTTTCCAAATATCTTAACACGCCGTGAGCGGTTACCAGTACTCCGGAGATCATCCCCAGTATAGCTGGATAGATCCAAACCGGGTGTAATGGTAGATTGAAGCTGAGATATATTAAAATTATCCCCATCAGTGAATAGATTATGAGGTTTCTTTCATTGTCCAGCAGTATTTTTGTTTGGTTTTCCTTCATCTTGTTCCACTCTTGAGGTTTTTACAGGAGAGTGAACAGTAATCTTATTATGGCGTAGACTATAAGTATGTACCCTATTATTTTAGCTACTCCTGATCCAACTATCAGGATAATCCCTAAGATTATAAGGAAAGCTGGGCTAGTACTGCTCAAGAAGTTGTTTACATCTTGTATTAATCCTGGTTCGTCTTCATTATTGTTGTTTTCTTGGTTTGAGACTTGGAAAAATGGTTGAGCTATTGCTGTGCCGCTTAAAAGTAGCACTATTAACATTAATCCAAATGTATTTTTTAAATTTTTCATTTTAACCATCTCCTATATTTTATTCTAAATTGGAGAGATAATTGCAGTTACTGTGGGCATTCCACCCTGCTTCTTTTTACCCTGTGCGGTCTATTTTTTGCATTATTCTTGTTTGTCAGCTGCTTCTTTAGCTGCTTCTCTTATGAACTTGCTTGTTCTTATAGATACCTTTGTTCTAGATCCGTCCACGAGGTTTCCAGCGTCTCTAGCGCTTTTTCTTTCCACGAAGTTTCCTACTTCAATTTTCAATTTATTCACCTCCAACTGTAAGCAATTGTTTAGGATATTCCTTTTCTATCCACATTCATAAAGACAGGAAGGGTTTTTAATACTTTCGCTGGTCACGGGGTTTTTATCTCAATCACTCTATCGGAAATCGAGCAATGAGGTTCTTTTGAAAAAACAGTTGGGAAAGGCTAGAAACTGAAAAGGGAGAAAGAATATAAGGTAGAAGATAACTAATCACTAAAGACTTAAATTAATCAACAGCTTTATAAACAAAAAGTTTTATAAATACTCACGATAAGAAGTAATACACACAGAATACAATACCTTTCGTGATAAAGCGATCAAAGATCAAATACACGTTACACTTAAAAGAGCCAGAAAAAACCACAGTAAAAGATTAAAGAAAAATACTGTTATATTTAAAGGCTCATACTCATTTCAATCATTTGAATGACGGTTTGAACAAGCCTTCCCAGGGCCTCAAACCTGATAGAGACCTACAGATAGGGAAATACCCTGCCAGCAAATTTTTCAACTGTGACCGTTCCTTAACACCAGTTGATCCCACTGGAGGGTACTGCTATTGAAGTCCGATTAAGTCATGCAAGTCAGAGAGCTTATGCTCTCGGCGGCCCGCTCAGTAACACGTGGGTAACCTACCCTGAGGAGAGAGATAACCTCGGAAAACTGAGGATAATATCTCATAGGGTAAAGATACTGAAAAGTTCTTTACCTGAAACGCTTCGGTGCCTTAGGATGGGCCTGCGGGGGATTAGGTAGTTGGTGAGATAAAGGCTCACCAAGCCAATAATCCCTACGGGCAATGCAAGTTGGAACCCGGAGAAGGACACTGAGACAACGGTCCTAGCCCTACGGGGTGCAGCAGACGCGAAACCTTTACAATGCGCGAAAGCGTGATAAGGGGACTTCAAGTGACTCTGCGAGAGCGGAGTCTTT
>PWFL01000017.1 GCA_003553825.1 Candidatus Iainarchaeum sp. | reverse complement strand
TCTCTTCAAAAGCATTCACTGCTACCGGTAGCATCACTATTAGAATCGAGATCGCTAAGCCGAATCTCAGTAGTCTATTCATCTTCTCCCCTATCTCCAATTTTCTCCAGTCTTTTGATCATTTCCATTTGATTCGATTTGTAAATTATTCACGTTTAATAAAAAAACTTTGTTATATAAATGTTACTGGGTAGCGTTATAGAGAAGTACTTCCGAGGCAATAAAGAAAAGGTTTAAAATCCAGCTACTCCTTATTATAGCCAAATAAACAAAATAGCCTGAAAGCACAGAATAAAAGCACTGAAAACACCTACACTAAAAAGACAACTCAAACAAAAACCAATACAAAAATAGAACAACGGTGACCATATGCCCGACCAAAACACTGGAAAAAATTCTGAGACTCCGAAAGCAAAAGCCAAGATAGAAAAAATCAAACTAAATAACTTCAAAAGCTTTGAAAAAGCAGTTATACCTCTATCAGAAGGATTCACAACCATAGTAGGGCCTAATGGATCTGGAAAATCAAATATAATAGACGCAGTAGCGTTTTCACTCGGAACTACTAAGATGAGTAACTTAAGAGCCAATGTACTAACAGATCTAGTGAAGAAAAACTCGAACAAAGACACCGCGGAAGTGAAACTAGAACTAAGAGATCACGGAGGAGAAAAACACGAAATAAAGAGAGAAATAAACGAAAAAGGAGCTTCAATATTCAGGCTCAACGGCACAAGGACCACGAAACAAAAAATAAACGAACTACTATCCGCAATGGACGTCACACCGGATGGGCACAACATTATAATGCAGGGAGACATCACCGATTTCATACAAAAAACACCACAAGAAAGAAGAAAAATAATAGAAGAAGTAAGCGGAATATCGGAATACGAGGAGAAAAAGGAAAAATCCATCAAAAAATTGGAAGATGTATCCGAAAAAATCACTGAAGCGGACATAGTCCACAGCGAAAGAAAAGGCAGAGTAAATGCATTAGAAGATGAAAAAGAAGAAGCACAAAGATATCAAGAACTACAAGAGGATAAAAAGAAGCACAAAGCAACTCTACTCAATCAAAGACTCGAAAAAACTAAAGAAAAATACCAAAAAACTTTGAAAAAGATAACAGAATCCAAAAAAGAAGTAGAAGAACTGGAAAAAGAAAAAGAAGAACTAGAACAGGAAAAAAAGGAAAAACAAGGAGAAATAGATTCACTGGAACAGGAAATCATGGAAAAAAGCGAGGAAAAACAAGAAGGAATTAAAGAAGAAATACAGGAACTGAAAAATGATTTATCAGTTCTTGAAGAAAAGATCTCGCAGAAAAAACAGACCAAGCAAGAGAACAAAGAACAAATAAACGAATTAAACAAGAAAATAAGCGAAACAGGCAACAAGATAAACGAAAGAGAGGACAAACTAGAAGAAATAGAACTAGAGGAACAACAAAAAATAAAAGAACTCAATAAAAAACAGGAAAAACTAGAAGAACTTCAAGAAGAATCAGGAGACCTAAGAGATAAGATAAACAGATTACAAGAGGATGTGGAGGAATTAAACAACGAAATAAACGAATTGAAAGATCAAGTACGAGAAAAAGAATCCAAGATAAGCACCTCGGAAGAAAAAATCAAGATGAAGGAAAAGAATATAAAAGAACTCAAATCCGAAGAAGAATACGAAGAAAAACACGAAAAAATCAAGGGAACACTCGACAAAAAACAAGAACAGAAACAAGAGATCGAAGAAAAAATACAAGAAAAAAAGGATAAAATCAAAGAATTGGGAAAAGAAATAGAAGATAAACAAGATGAACTAGAAAAAACACAGAAAAAACTGGAAAATAAAAAAGAACAATACAACGAGTTAAAATCAAAAATAGAAGTAATGGAGCAAATAGAAGGAGAAAACAAAGCAATAAAACACCTAAAAAAACAATCAAACAAAGAAAACCCCGAAGTAGAAGGCATAATAGGAACAGTAAACGATGTTATAGAGCACAAATCAAAATACTCGTCCGCAATAGAAAAAACACTGGGAGAAAAACTATCCTACATACTGACCGAGACCAAGAAAGACGCAATCAATGCAATTAATCACTTAAAACAAAAAGAGCTGGGAAAAGCAACATTCATACCTATACAGGATCTACCGGATCCTGAAGAACTGGGCCTTGAAAAGGGAAAACCAGAGGCAAAAGGAACAATCGACTACCTTAGAAATCTAATAGATACCAAAAACAAGTACCAAGATGCATTGAATGTATTACTAGGCAATAAAGTTCTCATAGAAGACCTATCAAACTTAAAAGATCAAGAAACTATTGGAAAAGACTACATAACCATAGAAGGAGACACAATAACACAACAAGGATTTATAACAGGAGGATACGAGAAAGAAACAATAACGAAACAAGATATAGACAGAGCTGAAGAACTAAAAAACCAAGTAGAAAAACTTGAAGATAAAACAAAAAATATCAAAAGAGAAATAAGCCAAAAAGAGAAAGAACTGGAGAAACAAAAGGAAACAAAATCCGATCTAGAAATAGATCTAAAAGGAACAAATGCAACCATAGAAAACCTAAAAAATAGACTGGAAGAATACGAATCAATGAAATCCAAAGCAGAAACCAAAGAAGAAAAGCTACAAAAAGAAATACAAGAACTAAAAGAACAAAAAGAGGAATTAGAAGAAGAAAAGGAAGAACTAGACCAAAAGATATCCGAAAAACTCGAAAAAAGAAGAAACAAAAAACAAGAATTAAAAAAGCCAAAGATACAGGAAACACAGGAAGAACTAAAAGATCTAAGAGAACAAATAGATAAATTAAAAGAAGAAAAATCACAATTAGCTAACAAAAAACAAAAAATCTCATCCGAACTCGAAAAAGCACTTAAAGAAAAACAAAAAGATCTAAAACAAAGAAAACAGGAACTAGAGGAACAAAACGAAGAACTTGAAGAGCAACTGGACGAGATCAAAGAAGAAAGAAACGAACTTACATTGAAACTCAAAGAAAAAGAATCAAAAGCAAGAGAAAAAGCAGGAAGCCTGGAAGAACTATTTAAATCAAAGGAAAAACTACAAGAAGAAAAGAAGAAAATAGAAAAAAAGATCGAAGAAAAAACGGAGAAAATAAGTAAACTTAAAGATAAAATCAACAGAGCAGAAATCAAGGAAGCTCAGCTAGAGACAAAGAAAAACAACCTGAAATCAGATTACGGCAGGTACAAAGATGTGAAAAAACTCGAAGAAAAAAACAAAAAAGAACTAGAGCAAGAACTACAAGATATAGAGGAAGAACTAGAAGAATTGGGAGAAGTGAACCTGAAAGCAATAGAACAATACAAAAAAGAAAAAGAAGAACTGGAAGAGATAAAAGAAAGACAGGAGGAACTACAAGAAGAAAAAGAATCAATAGAAGAAATGATCGAAGAACTGGATCAGAAGAAGAAGAACACATTCTTGGACACATTCCAAGCCATAAACGAAAAATTCTCCGAAAAATTCAAGAGCTTCTATCCAGAAGAAGGAGCAGAAGCTAAATTAGAGCTTGAAGAAAAAGAAGAACCACTTGGATCAGGCTTATTAATAGAAGCAAAACCAAAAGGAAAGGAATTAAAAAATATAGATGCATTGAGCGGAGGAGAAAAAACCCTTACCGCCTTATCATTCATCTTCGCGATTCAATCACACAAACCTTCACCCTTCTATATACTAGATGAAATAGACGCCACTCTAGACGATGAGAATAGTGAAAGAGTAGCAAAGATGCTTAAAGAATCAAGCGACGTGCTCCAATATATAGTTGTTACACACAACCCTCCTATAACCGAAAAAAGCGATCAAATAATAGGGGTACACATGGATGAGGAACAAAACTCCAGCTTAATAGAGGTAAATCTAAAAGAATACCAAGAGATAAGTGAAGAGTAAATACTAGGAAGACCAAATTCTAATAGAGGTGAAAAAATGATAACTACAAACACACCTACAGTTCCAGAAAGAGAAATAGATGAAATACTAGGGGTAGTCAGGGGAAATACAGTGAGAGCTAGAAATGTAGGAAGGGACATAACCCAGTTCCTCAGAAATATAATTGGAGGAGAACTAAAAGCTTATTCAGAACTGATGACTGAATCAAGAAACGAAGCCTACAAAAGAATGCAAGAAGAAGCAGAAAAAATGGACGCCGATGCAATAGTGAACATTAGATTCATGACATCACAAATATCGAGTGGTGGAGCAGAGATGCTAGCCTACGGAACAGCAGTAAGATTGAAATAATAAACACTAATCAAACCCTTTTTCCACATCTTTTCTAACTATTTCACGAGATCTTTCATTGTCAAGTAGCTCAATTGACTCCAATCTGCCTAGAACCCATCCCAACCATCTAGCTGCTTTCTTAGAATCATCAAATTCACCTAGTTCATCTAACATCCAGAGACAGTATGAAGGAACATCATCAATATCTTTTTTAGGGTAAGAATTCGGATACTCTTCTTTTATTATTTCTTTTAATTTATCTCTAGAATTTGGATAGAAAACCATTTTTATTCTCTCCTTTAGAGGTTGAATGAATGGTAAAAGCACTGGATTATAGCCTCCCTTCTGTACCTCAGTGGCATTTCACTTAGCAGGGATTCACACCCCTTGCACCAAGGAAGGCACGTTTCACCTATGAAAACCCGGTCCTTTCACAATCATCCCTTAAAGGTTTTCAGTAGTACCGTTTCTGCTCCTTCCCTACCCCTTTCAGGGTACCTTTTTACGGGTGAACTCGAGATATAAACTAAGGGATCGAGTAGTGGGGAGAGCTTCCTCAGGAGCTTTAAACTTCAGTATTATAACAAATGCTGAAGTCCCCGAGAGCCACTAGTCCAGTACTCTTGAAACGCTATGTATGTTATAGGAAACTGGAAGCCTATTCAGGCTTTTAGTATAGGTGGGCTGAACACCTCGCCGAGGCTCGGTGCTTACACCCCCTACCTATCAAACCCGTCTTCTGCGGGAGCCTTTT
>PWFL01000033.1 GCA_003553825.1 Candidatus Iainarchaeum sp. | reverse complement strand
TGGTGGACAATATAGATTTAATCGTTCCAATGAACAACAAGGGAAAAGGATCACTAGCACTAGCCTACTACCTAATAACAAGAGAAGTCCTAAAACACAGAGGAGTAATAAAAGAAAACGACGAATTCCAACCAGAAATAGAGGACTTCAAAACCGAGATATAGATGAAAAACAAAAACTGGACATCTAGAGCTCCAGGAAATCTATTTCTATTGGGCGAACATAGCGTAGTGTACAACCGAAAAGCCCTATTAACATCAATAGGCAAATATACTAAAGCTGAAGCTAATGAAAGGAATGACGAAAAGATACATGTAAAGTCAAAAGGATACGGAGAAATAGATACAACACTAAAAGAGCTTGAAAAAATAGAATATGAAGATCATGAAGACTATGAAAACGAAATGGATCCGATTAAGGATCTATTGAGAAAATATAAACAAGAAAAAGGACTAAAAACAGGTTTAAATATAGAAATAAGTTCTGATATACCAAAGGAATCCGGTGGAATGAGCAGTTCAACAGCGGTTCTAAGCTCCGTGCTGAGAATTTTAAATAAAGTAAATGAAGAAAATATGATGGGAAAAGAGTACTTTAAATTCCTTCTACCCATACAAGTAAAAATACATGGAGGAGCAGCCTCAGGTTCAGAAATAATGTCAAGCACTCTTGGTGGATACAACACCGTTAGAAAAACAGATGAAGGGGTAAAGTACGAGAATATCTCTCCGGAAAAACTACACATAGTAATAGGAGACACGGGAATAGAAGCAAAGACCTCGGAAACAGTTAGCTACGTGAAGAGAGGATGGGAAAATCACGAAGAACCCTATGAAGAAGCATTTGATGAGATAGAAAAAATAGTAGAAGAAGGAGAAAGAGCGATAGAAAGAAGAAATAAGGAGAAACTAGGAAAATCGATGAATAAAAACCAAGAAAAATTAAGGATATTAGGAGTGAGTCATCCGAAACTAGAATCACTTATCTCCGCTTCTTTAAATGCAGGAGCTTTAGGAGCAAAACTATCGGGAGGAGGAAAGGGAGGCATAATGATTGCTCTAACCGAAGAAAAGAATCAAGAAGATGTGGCCAAAGCAATTGAGAGAAAAAGAGGAAGAACAATAACCACAGAGATAGGAGTAAGAGGAGCAAAAACCTACTAGAACTCTTAAATAATGTTAATGTAAGTGCCTATTCTATCTCCCTTCAAAACCTTTTCTATGTTTCCAGATTCGTTAGCATTGAATATAATGCAGTCTTTTCCCAAATCAAACGCCTTTTCTATCTTATTCAGCATTCCGCCTGTAACATCAGTGTGTTTACTACCACCCAAGTAATTTTTAGCTTCTTCTAACGAATCTATCTGAGCTATTAATTCAGCTGAATCATCTTCATTTGGATCAGATGTGTAAACACCATCAACATCGGTTCCATGGAGCATTAGCCCAGCATTTAGCTCTTTAGCCAAATAAGGCATTATTTCATCTCCTGATAATATGGAACACCCTTGTTCCTCATCGTAAGCTGGCACACCATATAGTACCGGGACCATGTTTTCTTCGAGTAGTTTTCTTATCAAATCCACTTCCATAGTTTTTAATTCACCATCTCTTATTGCTGAGGCCGAAGCTTGAAATGGAAAAGCGGACACTCCTTGTTGAATTAATTTTTTAGTAAAAAGCACATTCAATTCATTTTGAAGTCTCTGTGTTTCAGCAAAATTAATCCTATCCTCCTCTGTTTCAATTCCTTTATGAATCTCTGTTCTTTTAACTATTGGATGACCGTAGCTACCAGCCCCGTGAACTAAAACTAGTTTTTCATTCTTGCTCAATCCTTGTTTTATCTCTTCTGCAACTCTCTCCATGTTTTCTATATCAGGAGTGGGTTCTTCCTTTTCTCTTCGAGTTATTATTGATCCCCCTATCTTTAGTAATTTAACATTATTCATTTTTAGACCTCTAAAAAACCTTTGTTAGTATCCAAATGAGCTTCACTCCCATCCTCTAGCACTTTAAAAATATCTTTGTCTGGGTTATCTATGCATGGTATTTCTCCTAAGATGCATCCAGTGGCTACTATGGTTTCTGTTTCTTCGTTCACTATCGCTGCGGGAGCCTTTCCGTTTTTAGCTAATCCATATATCACGTAGGAACCCACGGTTGATCCTTTTCCTTTTGGAAAGACTAATATCTTTCCTGAAATATTTTTTCCTTCAAGTTGATGACCTTCTTCAATAAACTCACCGGTCTCTATATCCACGGACCCGTAGAATCCTATTGGTTCCTCTGAGATCAAGATTTCTCCGTGAGCCTTCCCCTCTACTACCTCTCTTCCTTTTATCTTCATTTTGTCACCTTTTCTATTAATTTTTCTTTGTTTGAGAACATGACCTTCTGTTCACAGAACCCCGGAAGATAGTTCGCTGCTTTACCTGAATTAGTGCCCGTTCTTTCATATCTCATATCTTCGATTGGGCAGACAACGTTACAAGTGTCGCATACTACTTTTCCTCCTGCTTCTTCTATTTTCTCGGTGTATCCCATTCTATCGGCCCATGCTTTCACGGCTTTGCTCGTACATACCCATAGTTCTTTATTCATTTCTTCATCTTTTAATTCGTTTGATATATCTCTTATTTCATTTATAGAGCAATGAGGACATCCAAATACAACTAATTCCGGATTTTCAGTTTTATTGAGCTCTTGATATTCTTCCTCTTTCTCTTCTTCTCCGAATTGCAGTTTCTCCAATCCTCTGGTATCTTTACTGTCCACTGTTATATCTTCTACAAAGTATAAGGCCACGGCTCCTGAAGCAGCCATGGCTGCTCCCAAGCCCTTTAATTCGTCAGTGCCCGCTTTTTTTATTCCCTTAAAGTAAGGTTTTCCGTCTTCAACTTCTCTTCCTACCCATGATCCAAGCGCACCGAAGCCGGATATTGACTCAAGTTCCGCATCAACTTCAATGATGTGAGTTGGTTCTCTATTCTCCTCTAAGTGAAGACCGTGTTTAGGTGTTCTCCCAGTTATAGCAGCGGCTAGAGCCGATGGTCCTCCTTCCCTATTGGTTTTTGCACCTATTACAGAGTTAGCGAAAGACACTGCTGATGATTCGGCCCAGGCAATATGCTCGTTTTTTCTTGGAAGATTACTCCAGAGGTAAGGTGTACACGAAGCAGTGATGGTTATTCCCATTTTTTCCATTGCTTCTATTATTCTATTCTGCTTCTTTGCGAAAGATTCAGATATGTTCATTTCTCTCCATTTTTCCAAATCCATACCTGCAGGGTTAGCAAATGTAGGTATAGATACTTCTCCTCCCTCTTCAGCGAATTCTTCGAGGAACTTGATCCCAGGATCTCCAATGGATTTGTAAGATACGCCTGAAGCCTGAGCTGATGATACCTCTACCATTTCCTCCGCTCCGTATATATCTCCTAGCTTAGTAAGTAGTTTCATCGCTTTTCTAATCGCCGGGTTATCGTCTTCGAGTAGTTTTTCTTCTTCTTTGGTTAGATGCATGGTTTCACCTGTAGTCTTCTAAATTAATCTCATCTTCTTTTGGAAGTTTTGCTCTTTCAAATTCCTCAGGTTCCTTCTCTTCGAATGGTATTGTAGCGTCAACTATCCATTTGGTCATTAATCTATTTTCGTAGTCCTGGGAAGGATCTAAAGAGGATCCTTTAGCTCTCTTTATGAATACTATATCCTTGTCCGGTTGCATTCTGGTTGCGGTAGCCCACTCCACCTGTTCTGGTTTTGAGGGATCTATATCTTCATCCACCACGGTGACTTTTTTCATGGATGGGTGGCCCGCTAGTGCAGCCATTCCCGCGTTTTTTGCATCTCCTTCGTTTCGCTTCTTTATTTGAACCACTCCGTGCAGCCATGAGCATCCTCCCTTGGATATAACCACATTTTTTACTGTGGGGACTGTTTCACGGACCTTGTTATATATTCTAGGTTCTTGTGGTAGGCCCATTAGGTGTTTATGTTCGTTCTTACCCGGGACTAAGAACCTCATGTATGGTTGTTCTTTCATGTAAAGATCATTTACCTCAAAAATTGGTTGTTGTCTTTCCTTGTCCCATGTTTCCGATAAGTCAACGAATGGACCTTCCTTATCTTCTTTTGAAGTTATTTTTCCTTTCATTATCATTTCGGTTTCAGCTGGAATCTTAAATCCATCGATATCCATTAATTCTAGTCCTCCATTCATCAGTGAATTAGCGTACTCAAACTCATTCATGTCAGGGGAACCAGATGTCGCTCCGGCCAATTCTATCCTAGGGTCTACTCCTCTTATTATAACTACTTCAAGATCTCCTTCTACTTTATCTTTTATTTCATAAAGATGTCTTGGAACTATTCTTATTGTGAATTTGTTTTTACTGTGATACATCATTCTATGGAAAGACAGGTTCTGTACGTCATTTTCAGGATCTTTAGCTACAACCATGCAGGAAGCCAAGTACTTAGGAGCTTTTACTTCATCCTCGTCTTCCTTACTGTAATACTTCAGAACCGGGAAATGTTTCTCGATATCTGGTTCACTAAAATGCTGGTAATTATCTATAGATTCATCAGATTCTTCACACTCTTGTAAAGACTTAAAAGCTTCAGATAGCTTGAAAAGAATTTCATTTCTTTTAACTCCAAGTGAATTAGCTATCAATTCCCTGGAAGAAGCTAAATTGGAAACGAGCTTCAAATCAGGATAATCCTTGATATTATTGAATACAATTGGTTTTGACTGATCCTGTGAAGCCAAAGAACCGGGTTCGAATTCAGGTTCAACCTGGCTAGAAATCTTGTTCACATCTTCCGCTTGATTCAGAAAAGACCTCAAAGACATGTAATCCCTCCTTGTATTAATCCTATTATTGTACTAAAACATTATAAATGTAGTTAACGTTAATCGTCGGTTGAAAAGGAAAAGTAAAGAAAAACCATGAGAATAATAACTAAATACATCTAAAAGAAAATGTGTTAATTAAAAGGATAACTTGAAACAAAAGAGGAAGAAAAAATGAGATACCTTATTCTAAAACACGCACTGAAGAACGCCTGGGAGCACGAAGGAGAAGCCCAAGTAAAACCAGTCATGAACAAAGCGATAGGGGAAAAACCCGAGCTGAAAGAAGACATGGGAAAACTCGGAAAGA
>PWFL01000036.1 GCA_003553825.1 Candidatus Iainarchaeum sp. | reverse complement strand
TTTTTACTTATTTTGTGCTCTTCTCCGGTTCTTACTATGCCTATTTTTTTGAATCCCGGTGCTTTTTTGTAGTAGAACTTGTTTCTAAGTTTCGGGTTATTTTCTATAATCTTTTTTACTCTGTCTGGTGGGAATTTATTGCCTCTTCCTCTCTTAGATACTTCTCGAGATACATTTAAAATGCCTTTACCATCGTATTCCTTTTTCTGGGACAATTTCTCCAGTTCTTCTATTACTTCTTTCTCGTTTTTCAGCTCTCTTTGTCTCTGTTTTTTCCTTCTTTGTTTTTCTTTTTCTTCTTTTCTCCTATTTGAAGGCATTTTAATCACTGTCCATATTTAAAAGGCTTAGTATCGCTTTTTGAACATGTAATCTGTTTTCTGCTTGATCGAATACCACGGATTGTTCTCCGTCCATTACTTCGCTAGTTATTTCCTGTTCTCTGTGTGCTGGGAGGCAGTGCATGACTATTGAATCTTTTTTTGATTTGTTTACTATTTCTCTATTTATCTGATAGGGTTTGAATAGATCTATATTTTTATCTTCTTCTCCCATTGATTTCCATGTGTCTGTATAGAGCACGTCTACTTTTTGAACTGCTTTTTCAGGGTCTCTTTCTATTTTGTATTCTCCTTTTATCTCTGGCTCGTACTCTTCAGGACAAGTTACTTTCACGTTCATGCCTGTTTTCTCCGCTACATTTATCAGGGAGTGGCATACATTGCTCGATCCGTCTCCTAAGAATGTTAGGTTTATCCTTTTTAGGTTCCCTTTTTTCTGTTTTATTGTGTATATGTCGGATAGTGCCTGGCAAGGGTGTAGTAAATCGCTTAATGCGTTGATTATTGGTATTTTAGATGCTTTTTTCATCCTTACCAGGTCTTTGTGGTCGTGTACTCTGAATATGGCTAGATCATTGTATCTGCTCAGTACTTTTATCGTGTCTTCAGGTGTCTCTCCTCTACCTAGTTGTGATTGTTGTTTTGATAGAAATGTTAAATTTCCTCCTAGTTGCCTTATTCCTACTTCGAATGATATTCTGGTTCTTGTGGAGGATTTGTAGAATATCATCACTGTTTCTTTTTCTTGAAGCGGTTTTTCTCTTTTTTTCTTCAATTGGTCTGTTTTTCGGAGAATTTGATTTATTTCTCCGCTGCTGATATCTCTTATGTCAAGTAGATGCTTCATGTTTAAAGAAAGGTGGTCAGTGTATAAAAGTTTCTTGGTTTTCTAGGTGTGTGGAAATTTGAAGGAGAAGGGGGGGAGGGGAGAGAGGTTTGGTGGAGTTTGGGTGTTTGTTTTTTGGTGGGTTGGGTTGTGTGTTGTGTTTGTTTTTTGTTGGGTGTGGAGGGTGTGGGATTTTGGTGCTTTCTTGGGTGGTGTTCCTCTCTCCCTTGTTTTAATTATTAATTGGGGTTTTTTATTTCTTTCCCTTTGTGATACTGGTTTCTACATTGTTTTTTTGAGTATGAAGTGAGTTAGGACTAGTATTGTTAAAATGCCTATGTAACCTATCACTATCCCTGTTAGGAATGCTTCTGGTGTTCTTTCCAGAAATCCTAGCCCTATTCCTCCTGTTGTTCCTGCGAGAGCTCCTATCATTCCCCATTTTATTCCTGCTTGTACGATCATTTTATCTTTCTTTTTGCTTGTTTTTTTCTTCGGTGTATTGATCTTTTAGCACTAGTGCTGATCCTCCGCCTATTAGTAGACCGAATCCGGATACGAATAGAGCAAAGGGTATGAGTCCTATTAGTGCGAAGGGAATTAGTAGCACTATTCCTAGTGCTATGAATAGAGCTCCCATTATTTTTATTTCCAGGTTAGTGTTTCCTTTTTTCATAGATATCTATTTTTATTCTATTGGTCCTGCTGTGTCTCCGTTGCCTTCAGGTGTGCAGGTTCCGTTGATGCTCACGCAAGATGCTCCTGGTTTTGGTGATATTACTTGTGGGCATATTGGATTTTCAGGACATTCTATAACTGTTTCTTCCGTGTTTACACATTCCCAGTTTGCTCCTGCATTTTCTGGACAGCAATTAGTGCTTATCCAACCGCAATCCTCATCTGTAGTGCTCTCTTCAATTGTTTCTATGTATATTGGTTCACCAGGTTGGATGAATAGAGCAATTATTTCTTTATCTTCGTCCATTGTTATTTTAATTTCTTCTTGCGTCTCTAGTGCTCCTGGTGCGTCTTCCATCCATTGGTCGAAGTACCATCCTTCTTCAGGCTGTGCTGTTAATGTTACTTGTTCTCCTTCTTCGTATGTATGGGTTCCTGTTTCGAGGTTTACTGATCCTTCTCCCTGTACGTTTACGGTTAATTCGTGTTCTACTTCTTCCTCTCCTATTATCATCTCTGTGAATGCTGCTAATCCAACTATACCGATTACTAAGATTCCTAAGATAATCATTATGTGTGTTTTTTCTATTTTCATTTTTCATACCTCCTTATTTTTCATCACTTTTTTGTGGTAGTTCCTTAATCTCTTCGTTTTTTAAAGGCTTTGTGTTTCAATGGTTAGATATAAAAGGAACCTATTACTATGAGTTACGAGGGAGGTGATACCTATGGAAAATGGAGAAGTTGAAATAATCAATTCAGGGGTAAAGATCACTGATATTTGGGATAATATATGTGAGTTCTGCAGGGAGATAGAGGATGTACTCGAGGAGTTCGTAAGTGATTCTGAGGAAATAGAAGATTTCGATGACTGGAGGCCTAGAGAGGATGAAAGTACAACGGAATTAAAAGAAAGAACTGCTGAACAGGCTTCTTTAAGGGAAAGAAAAGTTGAAGAAGATTTTGAAGGGGCTGAAAAAGAGCTTTCAAAGGCTTCTGAAAAAGTATCTAATTCAGTTAAAGAAATAGTTAATAATGGAAAACCAGGAAAAGAATTGAAAGATGCATCGAAGAAAATTAGTAATCTAATAGAAGCAGAGTCTCTTGGGTCGATAAGGAAGATGGAGAAAGCCATCTACAAGAAATTCGTACTTAAATTCACTCCTTATTACTTTGATACTGAGGATCTTTCAATAAATTTGGAAAAAAATGGTGGGGATAAATATACTTTGACCGTGAACATACTGGACGAGGAAGCTAGGGAGGAAATTCAGCAGTACGTGGAGAGAGTTTACACTTAGATTTCGTATAAGTGATATGTATGAATAGAGATGATAGCAAATGATTCAAATCATTGTTCTATTAGCCTTTATAGTAGCTATCTTTGTGGGTATCTCCATTGGTGCTTCTTCTGTTCCGCCTGCATTTGGCCCTGTTAGGTCCTCAGGTTCTCTTGGGATACTTCAATCCGCTTTACTCGCTGCGATAGCAGCTGCTGCAGGAGCGATCATCCAAGGAGGAAGAGTGGCTGATACTATTGGATCAAATATAACTTCAAGCGCTTTGATGGGTCCTCAAGCTCTAATTGTTCTGTTAATTGCTTCTATTTTGGTGATAGTTAGCATAACTTTTAAATATCCAATGCCGACTGCGTTCACAGTAGTGGGAGCTATTATTGGGAGCGCTATTAGTTTTGGTAATGAAATTCAATCTTTTGTACTTTCCTCTATATTTCTTTATTGGCTGGCTGTGCCTCTACTGGCGATTATAATGGGCTATGTTTCCTCCAAGTATCTACGAAGATTTGTTGATAAGGAAAAATCGAAAAAGCCTTTGAAATACCTTACCTTGTTCATGGGTTTTTTCTTGGCTTACACCGCGGGTGCTAATTCAGTTGGTCTTGCAGTAGGTCCTTTACAGTCCTTTGGTTATCCAATGATTATTTTATTAATCTTGGGGGGTATTTCTATATTGATTGGTGCTTTGATATTTTCTCCTAAAATAATTGATGCTGTATCATTTGAATATGCTAGTATAGGTACTAGAAGATCCACTGCTAGTTTAGGTTCAGCAGCTATATTAGCTCAAATAGGTGTTTTTTTGGGTATACCTGTTTCATTTAACCAAGCGATAATTGCTTCAACCATCGGGAGTGGGTTAGTAACTGGAAAATCAACTGTTGGGAAGAAAAAGTTATTATTTACTGTTTTGGCTTGGTTATCAGCATTTTTAATAGCTATTGTATCTACTTATGCTTTGTCAGAGGCCGTGCAGCACTTTTTGATTGTGTAAGTTTTTGTTAGTGTGAGTTTAAATAAAAATCGTTTTAAATAAAATAGATTAGTTAATTTAAAATAGCTAGAGGAGCACTTTAAAATGAATTCAGAAAATAGGATAATAGGATTCAAGCTCAAGCATGTTCTAATATTCCTTGCATCAATAGCTGCTGCTATGGCTGCTATATATGCTTTAGGTAGTTTTTCACATGATCCGGAGTTTCTCTATGGTATGTTAGCTATTGCTTTCGTACCTCCGGCTGGCAAAGAGTCAGTTATCCCTGCATTGGTTTATAGAGGCATTGAAACTCCTATAATATTTTCCACTATTGTATTCGCGGATTTAGCTGCTTGTTTCATAATTTTGAGTTCTTTTGAGGTAGTTGAATATATAGCTGGAAAATTAGAATTCCTGCACAATGCTTTAGAAAAAGCTGGGAGAAGAGCGGAATCTGCTAAAAGACATGGGTTGTTACATATTGGTTTGACTGCTTTCATGTTCATTCCTTTTCAGGGAACGGGCTCCATAGTTACTTCTTTTCTAGCTCAAGTGTTAGGTGTGAAGAACTGGAAAACCATTTTGATTGTATTAATTGGATCCGTGCTCTCAACTCTGTTCTTTTTATCAGTGTCTCTGGGTATAATAGAGTTCCTATAAACCTTTAGACTTATCTAAATCTAATATTTTGTATATTTGGATTAATTGCTTACACCAGTAGCTATCTTTGTTGATCAGGGTTCTGGGTGAGCCTTCCCCGAGCCTTATTTTGGAGTGTTTACCTCTGGAATTATTCAAATTTTTGATGAGTTGTCCTTTTGGTTGAACAACGTAATTCTTTCACTCCTACTATTTAAGGTTTTGGGTATTTATTTAAGATATTGATAAGTATATGAGTAATTTGAAATAACTTCATTAATTAATCGTTCACTTTAATACTGGTTTATCTTTGTTTGGTTTAAAAACTTTCTCTTACCTTCTTTATAAAATCAAGTTCAATAATCTAAAACGAAAAGGATTACTGGTTAGTTTTCTGAATGTAATTGTTTATAAACCAGGGGTTCTTTCATTATTTTGCCCTAAAGGGTAGAAAACCAAAGTATTTTGCACAGATCATTTAAATAAGTTTAAAAA
>PWFL01000053.1 GCA_003553825.1 Candidatus Iainarchaeum sp. | reverse complement strand
TCGGGATCATCAAAAACAGCGGCATCCGAACCACTCATAGAATACGTGAAACAGGGAAGAAGACCAGGATGCAGCCTGGTGTTCGCAACACAACAACCCAGTGCCATAGACACAAAGGTTCTATCACAGCTAGATATAATGATAGGCCACAAACTCATATTCGACAAAGATATCAAAAAAGTCAGAAAAAGAACACCAACCGAAACCCCCGACGAGTACAAGGAAAGCAACTTCTTCAAGAACCTGCCAGTAGGAGTAGCACTAGTAGGGGATAGATCCGAACAAACCAGCAGAGCATTCCCGATAAAAGTCAGGCCAAGATTCAGCCAACACGAAGGAAGAGAAACACAGAGCATAGAACTTGACGAAGAGACAGATCCAGAGCAACTTCAAAAAATGATTGTGAATCTATCCTACAAAAAACTGGAACAAACAGGAGAACTATCACTATCCGAAGTGGAAGAAACCACTGATCTTATGCAAAGAAGATACGGAACGGATATAGATTCCGACGAAGTGATAGAAAAACTAACAACTGAGAAGAACTGCAACATAACAGATGGCAAGATCAAGATACCTAAATTCGATGAAAAACAAGACCTAGAAGTAAAAGGAAAGGAAGTAAAAGCATTCAAACCAAGAATAAACAAAGAACAAGCAAAAAAACTAGCGGAGAAAAAGAGAAAAAAGAAGAAACTAGGGATATTCGGAGAGGAAGAAGAACTCAAAGACATAGAACTGGATCACGAAGTAGCGTACAAAGTAAACTACGAGAAGAAACTCAGCCAGGGATTCAAACCATTATCAATACTCATAAACAGCAAATACCAAGTATACTACACGGACGGTGATCTGAAAAAAACCCCCTCAATGGAAAAACTACTGGACCTAAACAAAAACAAAGTGGAGGCACTGAAAATCCTTAAAAATTCTCATAATCTCAAGGAATTAGTTAATAAACTGGACTTAAGCAGAGGAACAGTGAAAAAATATATAGAGGAATTCAAAGAAAAAGACCTTATAAGATCCACGGGAGATGGCAGGTACCAGACAAAGATAAAGATGCCGGACAAGCTGGACGATCCTGAAGTAACCGAGATAGAAAGCAGACTAGCCTTCGAGACAATTGAAAAGGACATTGAAACAGATGTGGATGAAGATAAACTGGCTTCACTTCCCTCCCTATACATGGACTGCAACCTAAAAAACGTTGAACCAATCCTAATACCGGTTTGGAAAGCTAAATACGAGAAAGATGGAAAGGAAAGAGTAGTTGAGATACAGGCGGTGTAAAATGGAATTCAACACCAGATTCTCATTTATCATAGGAGCATTTTTAATTCTGCTTGGAGGACTATTCATACTAGCTCCTATCATAACGCGTTATATTGGACTCGAGGATATACCTTCCTGGTTGCTATATGTTTACAAGAGAGAAAGTTTCTACTTTGTAACTTCCCCTATACTGATATTGGTCTTTTTAGCTGTTTTACTGTGGCGTTTACTCATTCAGTAGAAAAATAAATATCATTTCTCTATAATCTGAATGTAAACATTTCTCTTTTCCCTGGGTCCGTCCGTTTCAACGAAGGAGATATCCTGCCATGTCCCCAGGTTTATTTTTCCATTCTCGATCGGTATGGTCTCGCTGCAGCCCAGGAAAGTTGACATTAGGTGGGAGTGGGCGTTGTTGTCGATACAGTCGTGTTCGTATCCAGCGTTTTTTGGAAAAATATCTTTAAGTTTATTCAATATATCCTTTTGAACATTTGGATCGGCTGATTCATTGATTATTATTGCTCCGGTCGCATGCGGAGCGTATACATGTAGAAGACCATTCCCTATATCAATATCTTCCATTTTCTTCTTTATTTTATCAGTTAGCTGAATGATTTCCATTTCTTGGTTTGTGGAGAAGGTTATCTTCTTCATTTTTTCCTCCTCTTCTTCTTTTCCTTCTCCCTTCTAGTCTTTATCCCCAATCTTTCCCGTTGCTTCTCCAGTTCTTTAAATTTTTTGATCATCTTTCTTCTTTTTTCAGGAGTTGTTTTTTCTTTCAGTTCTTTTTTCTTTTCCTCTACTGATTTTTTAACCCCTGTTAGATCTTTAAGGAGCTCTATTTTCTTTTGGATTATTTTGTGTTTTTCTTCCAATGATTTTTTCTTTTTTTGCTTTTTTGTTTGTTTCTTTTGTTTTTCAATTTTCTCTATTCTCTTTTGGTATTCACTGAGTTTTTCTGCAGGATTCTTCATAGCTTCATTTAGTTCCTTTGAAACCTTTTCTTTCATGGTTTCAGCCTCTTTAAGTCCCTTGGGAAGGGTATTGCTTCTCTTATGTTATCTAGTTCGAGCATTTGTTGTATTACTCTGTCGAATCCTGTTCCGGCTCCTCCGTGTGGTGGCATTCCGTACTTGAATGCATTCATGTAGTACTCGAAGTCATCAGGATTCAATCCTTGTTCTTCTATGTTCTCATTGAGTTGTTCTGGCCTGTGTTCTCTCTGTCCTCCGCTGGTTATCTCTATTCCTTTGTAGTCGAGGTCGAAGGAGGGGCTGTAGTAGGGTTCTTCGTCCTTTCTCATTATGTAGAATGGTTTTTCTTCGGATGGGTATTCAATGATGTAGTAGAGTTCGTGTCCTTCCCTTTCCATTATGTCCCCGAGCATTTTCTCCGCTTCTGTATCCAGGTCCTTCCCTTTTGGTATTTCTTTTCCCTCTTCTTTAAGTAGTTCTCGTGCTTTTTCGTAGGTTATTCTTTTGAATGGTGTCTCCGGGGTTTCTAGATTCACATCGAGTTTTTCCAGGTAAGGTTTCGCGTTCTCTTTCACGTGTTGGATGACTTCTTTCACTGTTTCTTCCAGCACTTGTAGTACGTCCTCCTGGCTGTCTATGAATGCCATTTCGAAGTCCCACATTGTGAACTCGGATGTGTGTCTTATTGTGTCTGTTTTCTCCGCTCTGAAGTAGTTTCCTATTTCGTACATCCTGTCCAGATTTGTTGCCATGAGTATCTGCTTGTAGAGCTGTGGTGACTGTGCTAGGTAGGCGTCTTCTTCGAAGTACTTTACTGGGAAGAGGGTTGCTCCTCCTTCCGCTCCTTCGCTTATTATTTTAGGGGTATGCATCTCTACAAATTTTCTTTTTTCCATTGATTCCTTTATCGCTGTTAATGCGGAGTCTCTGATCTGTAGTATGGCTTCTTTCTCAGGTTTTCTTAGGTCGATGAATCTTTGGTTTAGCCTGGTGTCGAGCTTGCTTTCCACGTCTTCTTCTAATTCGAGTGGTAGTGGTGTCTCGGCTTTGTTGAGAATGTTTATTTCGGTTGGCTTGATCTCGATTCCTGTTTCCGTTTGATCCGTCTTCTCTATCTCTCCGGTTATGGCTACTACTGACTCTTGAGTCACGTCTTTTGCTTTTTTGAAAGTTTCTTCCGAATCCCTTTCTTTTTTAACGGTTACCTGTATCTTTCCTTGTGTATCTCTTATTTTTAGGAATATTATTTTGCCCAGGTCTCTTTTTGTGTCGACCCACCCTGCTATGGTGGTTTCTTCTCCTTCCATTTGTGGGTTTATTTCTCCTGAAAGTTTTTTCCTTATCATTTGATCTTTCTCCAGTTTTTTTAATTCTAAGTTGCTTTGTTTTTAGATGTATTTTACTTTGTAGTTTTCTTTTGTTAATTGGTTTATGGATTTTTGTATTTCTTCGAGGCCCATGTTGGGTTGGTTTTTCTGTTCCCTTGGTAGAGTTATGTGTTTTTCGGTTCCGTTGTTCGGTTTGTGGAGTTTGTTCACTCCGCAGGCTCTTACTGGTGTGGCTAGGTCGTTGGTTATTTGTAGTATGTTCCCGTTTTTTATTACTCTTACGTTCTTTCCAAGTTTTTCCGAGATCAAGCGGATTATCCTTCCTCCTTTTCCTATAAGTGCGCCTGGATTGCCTTCTACTAGAGCTAGAACTATTTCTTCTGAAGATTCTTCTAGAATCTCTGTTTTTATCAGACTTACGTCCTCTTGCAGTGTTTCTTTTTTTCTTAGTTTGTGGAGTATTCTGCTTAGTTCCACGTCCGTTTGGTTTATTTCGTTGGACTCGAGTTTTTTTCTGCATTCTTTGCAGAGTTTTTTTCTTTCGGCGTCCTGTGTGCAGATTGGTAGCTCCATGATTAGGATTAAGGGTATATTAAAATAAAAAGTAAGGGGTTGGGAAAGAGAATAACTCCCGAAGGTTTTTTAGGGGTTGTTTGGTCTTTGGTGTTTTTCTGTGTAGTTCTTTGTTTATTGTGGGGCTGTCATTCGAATTGTGATGGCGCTTACCTTTGATTCTGAGCCATCGTCGTTTTCCAGTTCCTCTGTCTTTGTTGAGATCTCTTCGATGTTCACTTCGTCGAGGAACTTGTTTTTCACTATTTCTGCTACGTCTACTGCTCTGCTTATGGATTTTCCTCTTGCTTTTACTTCTACTTCTTCTGTTCCTTGGTTGAATTGGGTTACTACTGCTAGGACGTAGCTCATTACGCCTTTGTTTCCCACGTAGATTACGTTGTCTTCGGCCATGTTGGTCACCTCGTTCTTTGTGTTTTGTTTTTGTATTGTGTTCTGTGGTCCGTCTTCTCTGTGTTTATATTTTCTGGATTCTCTTTTAAATGGTTTTCTGTTTTTAATGTTTTACGTGTTTTCTTGGTTTTTTTTAATATTGTATTTCTCCTATTTCCGGGAATTTGTATTTTCCTGCTTCTCTGTCCACTGCGATGGCTTTTAAATTGTTTAGATTGGTTTTATTTCTTAGTATTGGTGATAATAGGTCTTTTTCTTTGATCAGATTTACTTGTGATCCTTCCGCTAGTTTGGAGAATGCTGGCATAACGATTATTTTCTTTTCTTGTTCGGTTGTTTCTCCGTAGAGGAAACAGGATACTTTTTCTTTTATCCCTACTTTGTCTGTTAGTGATAGTGCCGGGTGTTCGTGTCCTATAATTATGTATTCAGCTTTTTGGGTTTCCAGATTCATTTGTTTTTGGTGTCCGTGTATGAAAGTTGTGTTTTTCAGTGTGAACTGTTCTTTGAGTTCCACGTTTTCGTATTTCTTCGTGGCGTAGATCAGGTAGTTGTCGTGGTTTCCCTTGACCAGGAGTATTTTTTTAACCTGATCGCTTAGGTACTCTATAAATTCCTGTATTTCTTGTTTTTCTCCCTTTGATGTCTTTGAGAACTCGTGTTTTATGTCCCCGCATATTACTAGTTTTTCCGGTTCTTTCCTCTCTATTATCTCTTCTATTTCTTGTTTGATTTCTCGTAGTTGGAATTTTGGCATTAGCATTCCTGCTCTTGCCATGAGTGACTCCAGTCCTAGATGTAGGTCGG
>PWFL01000012.1 GCA_003553825.1 Candidatus Iainarchaeum sp. | reverse complement strand
GTTTCTCCCGTCTACTGGTGTCCCCTGACACCAATAGGACATCATCGCAAGTGAATTGCTCAGAGCTCCTGGATTGTATCTGGAGCCAGTGGGGATACCAAGCTACCCTAAGACCCCATCTATGAGTATTATTGATCTGGCTTTAATTAATGTTTCCTCATCCTTCTCTTTATTTCTCTTTTTGAGTTTTTGAATGGCAAATCTTTTTTATAAAAAGATTTGCACGGACCGGGCGGGATTCGAACCCGCGATCTACGGCTCTCCCCCAAACTTTTGGAAAAAGTTTGATCAAACCTCTTTTTACTCTTTGAATCAAAAGTTTTCTAAAAGTTGCTAGGAGGCCGCCGCCGTATCCAAGCTAGGCCACCGATCCTTGTATCTGTACTCCGAGTTTTTTTACTCCTCTTGATTTTTCTTTCTAATATAATTTGTTGATTGTCTCAATAATATATTTTTGTATCTATCTGTGTAGACCATTAAAATCTCCCTCTTTAAGTTAAGATATAAAAACTAAATCAAAACCTTTTCTTACATTATTTCAATCTCAATTAACTCAAGAGAGGTGAAAAAAACCTTTAAAAGACCATGCTCTTAATTATCATCAAAGAGAGGATGGAAAATGCAAGTAACAATCCAGGGTAGATTATATCCGAAAGAATCGCAAAAACAGGAGATCAATAAGCTAATGAGGCTCCAGTCCTCATGCATGAGGTATGCTTATAATCGCTTGTGTGAAGGAAAGTCGAAATCTAAGATTGAAAGAGATTTAAAAGAGAAATTTAGTAGGATCAATTCACGTTATAGAAGAGGTGGTTACTTTCGAGCAAGAGATAATTTTAAATCCGCGAAAAAACTGGTCAAGTCAGGAAAACTTGAATCGGAAGAAAAAATAGTATTTGGTGGACGAAAAAACCTTAAGAAAAGAGAGCAAGGTGAGATAACAAATAAAGAATGGAAAAAATTGAGAAATAACCAGATCTACGCTCGGGGTGACAAATCTAAGCAGGGGAACCTTAATCTCAGATTTATTGAGAAAGATAAGGAACTTTATCTGAGGATAAATGTAGGGAACTATGAATGGATTGAAGTTTCAGCATATTTGCCAGATGAAAAAGAAAAGTTCTTGTCAGGGGAAGAAGCTTATGGGGTTAGAATACTTCGGAGAGATGGTAAATACGAGCTCAGAGTAAGCTTTGAAAAGGAAAAGGAAGAAAAAATCGATTTTGAAAAAGGTTCTATTGGTGTGGACTTCAACCACGATACAATAGACCTGGCCGTGATAGACGAATACGGACAGCTCAAAGACACAAAGACGATTCAATGCAGTAATCTAACTTCGGCGGGAAGAAATAAGAGGGAATGGTTGATTGGGCACTATGCTAAAAAAGTTGTAGAATACGCAAAATACTGGGACCGCGGGATCAACACCGAGAACCTAGATGATGTCGCGAGGAAGCAATCAAACCAACATGAATTCGCTCACAATAAGTTTTTAGAAGCACTCGAGCGAAGAGCGGAAAAAGAAGGAGTGGCTTTGAGAGGTGTGAATCCTGCTTTTACTTCGATTATCGGCGAATGGAAGTTTTCAGATTCATATAACATCACTATACATCAAGCTTCTGCCTTCGTCATAGCGAGACGAGGGAATGGTATCCATGAAAAGCTCCGGGGGTTAAAGACGTTAGCCTTCGAAGCAATGGAAGCAGGAGAAGGCAGCGAGAGTGCATCCAATCGCCGGGTACACTCGTGGAGCCTTTGGAGTCTGATTGGGAACCTACCCTCCCACCAAGGGGCGGAACACACGAACCCAGAACCAAGACCACAGCACCAATTGGATTGGCGTAGCAACCATGAAAGCCGTGGCCTGGAAAGTTCAGGGACAAGTGCTCCAACCAAAAGGAGTTCCGACAAAGGCGATCTGTCGGAAGGGAAGATCGTAAAACCTGGTAACGGTCCGCCAAAAGCGTGAAAAAACCTCACATCTACATATTAAAAGGTGTAAAGGTCGAGTACCAGGCTGTTGCCCTATCCGCTAGGCTACCGGTCCTTGTTTTCAGGATTTTCTATGTTTGAGTGATTGTGGTTTGTTGTGGTTATTTATGATTGTAGTGGAATAAAGTTTTTGGATGATGATGGGAGCAAACACTGAGGCTCTCCGTGCCGATGAATGGATCTTTTAGGCTTAACTGCCCCCGTCTGACACTTTTAATAATTATTAGAGAGTTATTCATCTAGTTTATGCTTTAATCCTTGTGTGAAGAACGGGGATTTCACCCATGCTCCTACTTCAGTATCTTTTTCTTCTTTTGGAGTTAGAAATAGTATTGAATGATCGTCCACTGCCATGAATCTATGTTTGTGTTCTTTTTCTTGTATCTCTGCGAACTCCATTGCTCTTTCAAGACTGTTGGCGTTATCAGTGATTATTTTGATATCTGCTCCTCTGTCTCTTGCTCCTTGTAGTTCTTTTTCGTATTCTTCCAGGTGTTCCAAGGCATCTTCTGAATCCGTTGCAAGCACTACTTCTTTTTCTGATTCATTTAGAAGTTCTTTTACTTTTGATCTTACTTTGTCCTTGTCTCCGAGGAACCATAGGAAGTCGTGCGGTTTTTTATTTTCCTTGCTTTTCTTCTTGTCTTTTATTTTGTTCTCTAGTTTTTCCTTTGCTTCCTCTATTTTTTCAATTTCTTTCTTATGTTCCTGTTCTTTTTTTGTTTTTAAGTTGTTTATGGCTTCTTTAAGTGATTTTGACTTATATTTAGTGGGTCTTCCTGGTTGTATGGTGCATAGTCCTTTTTCTTCAAGGCTTTCAAGTATATCATAGGCTCTTGGTCTCGGTATTTCAGCTTTTTTGCTTATTTTCCCGGCTGTTAATGCTTCTTCGTTGAGTAGGACTGCGAATGCCTTTGATTCTTATTCATTTAGCCCTATTTTCTGAAGTTCTTCCACTAGTTCACGTTTCATATCTTTTTCCATAAAGGAACCCTCTGTTTATATATCCGGTTGGATTTTGGTACAGGTTTTTTCACCCTGTGGTAGTATTATAAGAACCCAAACCTTTAAATATGTTGTTACTCACCAATAGTAACACAAAATTGTAGAAATGTTTGATTGGGGTGAATCAACAATGAAGACAAAAAATGTAGGTAGGACGGAAAGAATGTTCAAATCAATTACTCAATCCAAGTTAGTAAAGATAAGTTTCTTAGCCATACTGCTTACCACGGTTATAGCGGCAACTGCATCTGCAGCTTCTCTAAGCATTAGTGTGGAAGAACAAGTAAAGGAAGTTACTGCAGGCGATGCGGCACACTTTTTAGTTGACATAACTAATGAAGGAGATGAAACAACTGATGTTGAGCTTTCAATAGGAGAATCCGAACTAAGTGTTACCTTCTCCGATATACCTGGAAAAGAGTTTTCACTTGAACCGGGAGAAACAAAAACAGCTCACGTTCTAGCATCTACAAGAAAGGAACATGCGGAAGGAACATTCTCAGTTCCACTGTACATAAACGGACGTTACAGACCGCTTGCAGTTGAAGTGAGAAAAGGAATAGATGCACTGAGACTACACAGAGGATACGAAGAAGTAACAGTAACACAGGGATCTTCTCAAAAACTACAGTTCATAACCGAGAACACTGGAAACCAAAGAATAAAGAACATAGTTATAGATGGGGAGATATCCACAAGATTAAATCCAGAATATCCAAAGGCTTTCTTCCTGAATGCCAAGGAACAGAGAAGCACTCCAATAACAATAGAAATACCTGATGATTTCCCAACCGGAAGATACGTGTACGACGTAACAGCGGCTTCGGGAGACGTGATAGGATCAAGAAGCGAAGTTATACTGAACGTTGTGGAATCATCTCCACTCAAGGACAGATTGAGATTAAGAACTATTTCACCATGGGAACCACTAACCGAAGACGGAGAAGAAGTAGGATACAGAGTAACTTTTGAAATAGAGAACAAAGGACTAATGGACATACAAGATGTTGAATGGGATATAGAAGGACTACCAAGAGAATGGAATGTTTCAGGGGACCAAAGATTTGACATAGAAGGAGGAGAAACAGCACAGAGAACACTTGAGTTCCACACTGATGGAGACTTCTCCAGACAAACTCTTCAAATCGGACTAATGAAAGATGGAATGGAGATAACCAGAGAACAGATAGAGTTCGAAGGAGACCGAATAGGAGTAAGAGTAGGTGGGCTAGTAGTAGGAGCACTAGCACCACTGCCAATAGGAATAGGAATCGTTATAGGTTTCCTTGTAGTAGTAATCTTCTACTTCATGAACGGAGAAGAACTACTTGGAATGGACATGGGTAAAAAGAAAAAGGATGACGATTACCTGAAGAGAATTGTTGACGAGACCATTGAAAGAGAGATAGAGAAGGGAAACATAAAGAGACCTGAAGATGATGAAAACTGAGAGTTAATCTCAGCTATTTCTTCTTATTTTTTTATTTTTAATCTATACAGTTTAGAAGTAAGTTATGCCTATACCTAGCAGTATCAGAATCACTATCAATAATGCTAGAATAGCTATATTTCTTTTTTTGAGTTTCTGGCTTAATTGATCGTTGAGGTACTTCAACCTTGCTTTTTCCGCTTCTCTATAGGTTTTCTTCTTCACTTCTTCTCCTTCTCCTTTACTGCTTTTTTTGTTTCCTTTGAATACTTCTTCCTCTTTTTCCCTTTCTCTTTTCAGGTACTTTTTCAGTTTTTTGTACCTTCTTTCTTCCTTGAAGCTGCTCAGGTCCGCCATCTTGATCCTTTTTTTACTCCACGGGTGTTCCGGGTTTGGTTTCTTTATCTGGTCTTAGAAGAGCTACTTTATCCTCTTCTTCCTGTACTGCTGCCAGTACCATTGCTTCGGACTTCACTCCCATTATCTCGGTTGGTTCTAAGTTTGTCACTACTGCTATTTCTTTGTCTCTCAGTTCTTCCAAGGTGTAGTGCTTCTTGAGTCCTGCTACAGTGGTTCTTTCCTCTTCCCCTATGTCTATCTTTATTTTGTAGAGTTTATCCGCGTCTTCTATCTCTTCGGCTTCTTTTATTTTACCTGTTTTTATTTCCAGTTCTTTGAATCTTTTGAATGGTATTTTATCCATCTTTTGCACCTCCTCTTCTTGGTTTTTGTTTCCAAATTCTTTTTCATGTTTTTTAATCTCTTTCTTTGATATTTTCTCGAATAGTGGTTCGTATTCTCCCATCTCGTGTCCTGGTTCGAGTCTTTCTTTTGCTTGTTCTAGTTTATCGGGATTTATGTTCAGGAATTTCTTTATCTTGTTCGCTGTTTCAGGTATGAATGGCTCTAGGTATAATGATAGTGCTTTTGTTACTTGTAGGGATGTGTAGGTTACTTCTTTTC
>PWFL01000043.1 GCA_003553825.1 Candidatus Iainarchaeum sp. | reverse complement strand
CTATCTTATCCATTTCTCCTCTTTTACACCGCTCGGTGGCGTTCGGGAACTCTTCGGGCCAGTGTTCCTCTAGCTCCGCGCAGTTTTCCAGGCATTGTGGGCATTCAGAATCTGGACTTACTTGCAATCGAGAATAGCATTCAGCTGATTCTGTTCTACATTGACTTACCATAGCTTCTTTCCTTCTTGCTCCGAATGCATCGGTTAGAAAAGTTGTTATTATCGCAGCTATTGCTAGAACGGTCGCGATTATAACTAGGTATTCAAGTGCTCCTTGAGCTATTTTCTTGGATTGTTTTTTATTCATTTTTAGCAGCCACCAGTATGGATTAGACATTAGATCTTTAAATAATTTTGGTGAATAAGATGATTAAAGGTTTTCTTATTTATGCTAGGAATTCATCATTACTTTATGATTAAGAGGAGGCATTATTGAAGTATGATCGAGTCACTTTTCAATCCAAAGGAAATTCGGAAAAATGCATCCAAAAGATGTGAAGTATTCCTAGCCGGTGTGATCTTCAGTATTGTTGGGATAATATTCGCTGTGAGTGTGGTTCCTCCTCAAGCAGGAGCAATAGGGATCGGTTTCTTGATCGTTGCATTCATCTGCATTCCTGCAGCACCTTTCTTTGTCCAGTTGTTCAAGATAGAGGAGAAAGAAGAAATAAGAAAAGAAGATAAACTGTTTTCCAAGACCCTATTCACTCATCATTTAGATATAATCGAGATATTCGTGTTCTTTTTCCTAGGAGTACTGGTTACTTCGAGCCTGGTTTATGTTGTGGTGCCCAATCAAACTGCTAATAAGATGTTCGATGATCAGGCCAGAGACTTGGAAGCTAAAGGAGTGATAACCGGACAGGCCACGGAAGCGGTTGAATCTTCTGGGATGCTCACAGGTGAAGTTGCATCAAGGGAAGGATCTGGAGAAGAGGTTGGAGCTGGCTTCACTTTCGGTGAGATACTTGCTAATAATCTAACCGTTTTAGCACTGGCTTTCATATTTTCCTTTGCTTTGGGCGCTGGTGCAGTGTTCTTAATATCATGGAACGCCTCTATAATAGGGGTGTTGATAGGTAAGATTACGGAGAACCCGGAGATGTTAGGCTTAGTGGATACTGGAAACCCTATCAGTAATTACTTGATCGCTCTCCCAGTCACTTTGTTAAGGCTTCTTCCTCATGGAATCTTTGAGTTTGGTGCTTATTTCATTGGAGCTATTGCCGGAGGTATTCTCTCTGCAGGTGTTATCCAGGAGAGTGTGAAGAGTAGGAGAACGAAGTTCAGGCACTTGAGCCAGGTGATTGTTGATTCCGGTATTTACCTCATAATAGCTTTTATTTTAGTGATAATTGGAGCTGCTATAGAGGTAGCTGTTTAGAAAAATTAGAAAAATAAGTTACAGGAGAAATGATTTATTCTTCTTTCGATTTTTCCTTGATTTCTTTTTTCAGTTTTCCTTTTTCCATTTCTTTTCTAAGTTCTTTTATTATCGAGTCTTTGTCCTTTCCTTGTTTCTTCATTTCTTCGTATTTGTCAACTAGCTCGTCCTGTGCTTCGTCCATGCTCACTCCTGTTAGTTTCTTGGATAGGTCTCCTGCAAGCTTTGTGAGCTCTACTGGGAATATGATTTTGCTTGATTTTCCTTCACTCATATCTTGAAGAGTTTGTAAGTAGTAATACTGTAGTGCTGATGATCCTAGTTCGTCTGCTGCTTCTCTTATTTGATCTATTTCTCCTTTTTTCCCTCTTGCTCTCTCTATCTTAGCAGTTTTTTCCTCTGATGCTGCTCTCCTATCTTGAACAGCGGTTTGGATATCTTCAGGTATGTTAACTTCTCTTATTTCTACGTTGGTGAATGTCACTCCCCAGTCCTCCTCTACTTTTTGCATGTATTCGAATAAGTCTTTGTTTATCCTTTCTATGTGGCTAACTATCTCGGTCATCTTCATGTTTCCTGCTATACCTCTTAGACGGGCCTGTGCTCTTGTCTTGGTCGCTTCTCTGTAGTCCTCTACCTCTATCACTGATTTCTTTGCATCCGTTACCTTTAAATAGAGCACTAGATTGAAATCCAGTTCAATATTATCTTCAGTTACCACGGGCTGATGTGGTAAGTCAATCATTCTTTCACGCATGTCAACCACTTTGAATGACTCGATGAAAGGAATAACGAACAGCCACCCGGGTTCGGCTACCTTCCTGTATTTACCCATTCTGAATACAACTGCTCTCTGGTACTGTTTTACTTCAGTGAAGAAGTTCGGGAACTGTTGGTAGAGCACAATCATCATTGCCAGCACCACGAGTAATACAATGAAAGTGGTGAGTCTACCCATGATCAAGAAAAATCCTAGGAATAGGGCTGCTCCTATCAATAAGGTGAAGAATAAAATTGCTTGCTTTTCCTCTTCATCTCTGTCAACCATGTTTATCCCGAGTAGTTTCACTAATTAATTCTTTCAATTATTTTACATTTCTTTTTTTGTTCTTGCCTTATAAAAACCTAATTTTTTTGCATTGATTTCTTCAGCGTGCTTTCGATTAACTCCCAGTGGATATATATAAAAACCTTCAGAGTTTATAAAATAACGTGGTTGGAATAAAATACTGAATAGATTCTAAACCAATATTCAATATAAATAGATACACAAGGGGAAAAGATGGCTAAAATAGCGATACTATGCGTTGATAGGGACGATGACCTGGGTAGAAAAGCAGGTATAACCGGACCTATAAGAGGAAAGGAAGAAAACATAGAAGCAGCTAAAAAACTAGGATTAGCAGACCCCACTGACTCGGACACCAACGCCATATTCCAAGCAGTAAAACTATACGAAGAAACAGCGGACGCTGTTAACGTTTTTACCGTGACTGGAGACAAAAAAGGAGGATATAGAGCAGATAAAGAGATAGCTGATCAACTGGACCTAATACTACAGGAAAACGATGACTTGGACGGAGTATACCTAGTTGGAGATGGATCACAAGACGAACAGGTCATCCCAATAATCGAGTCACGTATAGAAATAGTTTCAAAGAAAACAACCATAGTGGAACAGAGCGAGGAACTTGAAAAAAGATACTACGTATTGAAAGAAGCACTGAAAGACCCTACCATTGCGAGAATAATCTTCGGTCTACCTGGAATAATTCTATTGATACTTGCTATATTCCAGGACTTAGGAGCACAGATAGTTGTCCTAGGTATAGGAATTTATCTAGTGCTCAAAGGATTCGGAATAGAATCAAGGTTACTAAACATGGTGCGTGGATTTAAGGAAACAACAAGCATGAGTAGAGCTACCTTCCCTCTTTATGTTGGATCATCTCTGAGTCTCATTTTAGCTCTGTGGAGCGGTTTAGAAGAGATGAATAAATATGTTGGAGAACCTCTAATTTATCAAGGAGCTGGATTAGCATCAGGATTCATAAATCTATTTCTGATATCAGGTGTGCTTTTCCTAATCGGCAGGATAGGAGACAGGCACTCGGATAGAAACTTCAGAAAAATAAAGAAACACCTGTTAACCTTCGTGTCTTTAATAGCGATGTGGCTCATATTCAGATGGGGGACCAGCGTTATATTCGGAGAAATATCGCTAAACATGTTCATAATACTCACATTAGTAGCATTCTTAACTGTAGTGATAGCTCTAGCTCTTGTAAAGAGCATATTCGTTGAAAGATACCTCTACCCGAGAATAAAAACAGGTCAAGAAGTCTACGATTTAAGTGGTAGAAAGATTGGCTCAGTGATCACATTGAACAAAGGAAAAGACGAGATAGCTATCTACGATGAGAGAAAAGGCAAGAGAGTGAACAAACCCACTAATTCAGTAGTAGTAGTTAGAAAAAAATACATAACAATTTCATAAAAACCTTTTCTTAACTCTTTATTATCTCTCTAACTTCCTCTATCAATTCATTCTTTTCATCAGTATCCACTAATACTTCTTTCAATACATCAGAGAAGTCCTCTGCTGGGAATATCTCTATTTTCTCTTCATTCTCTTTCTCAAGCACAACGTCATCGAGATTAGCTTTAGGTATAACCACTCTCTTCGCTCCTGACTCGATCGCCGCCTCTATCTTCTCACTCACTCCTCCTACGGGCAATACTTCTCCTTTAACCGATAGTGAACCAGTCATCGCGGTATCTTGTCTTACAGGTGCATCTTCCAACGCGCTTATCACAGCAGTAGCCACGGATATTGATGCAGAGTCTCCTTCCACTCCTTCGTAGGTCTGTAGGAACTGTATATGTATATCAAAGTTGCTTATATCAGTTCCTTTATACTTTTTCACTATAGCGGATACATTTTTCACTGCTTCTTCCGCTATTTTCCCTAGTTTACCAGTAGCTATGGTTTCTCCTTCTTTCTTGCTCTGAGCTGGGGAAATCTTGGCTTCTATTGGTAGCATTATCCCTCCGAATATTTCTTCGTTTTCTCTTCCTCCTGAAAAGACTGCTAAACCATTGACTTTTCCTGTTTCTTGTCCTTCGGTTTTGAATACTTGGTACTGTTTTTTCCTCTCTATTTCCTTTCCCGATATTTGTTTTTCTAGCGATCTTGAAACTTCTTTAGCTCTTTCAAGGTGCTTTGGCTCCACGTATTCGGAGTTTTCTTCTTCAGCTACGTCTCCTGCTGCTCTTACCAGTCCTCCTAGATCTCTTAGTTTCAGGGTTAGTTTGTTTTTTCTACTCGCTCTTCTTCTTGCTTCGAATATTATTTTTTCAACCGCATCTTTGGTGAAGTGTGGTATTCCACCGTCTTTCTCCACTTCTTGTGCAGTGAATCTTCTCAACTTGTCTCGGTTTTTTGGTGTATCCTCCATGTATTTGTTCATGTAGACTTCGTAGCCGTATCCTCGTATACGGGACCTTATTGCTGGATGCATCTTCTTCATGTCCTCGAGGTTACCGCTAGCTATTAATAAAAAGTCGCATGGTACTGGAGCTGTTCTAACCATTGCACCAGAGCTCATTTCACTCTGTCCTGTTATAGCGTATTCGTTTTCCTGCATCGCTACTAATAGTTCTTGCTGTGATTTAGGTGATAGAGAAGCCACTTCATCCACGTAGAGCACCCCTTTGTTCGCTTTATGGATCATACCAGCCATTACTCTTTGATGGGGTGGAGTTCCTAGCCCTCCTGAGTTCTTGCATAACACTTCATTTACGATGACATTGCCGGATTCGGTTGTTACGTTGTAGACCTTATCATCGTAGTCTATTTTTTCAACATTATCTACTTTTTCTTTTTTCAGTTTCATGGTCCCATCTCCGGTTTTATCTCCTCTTCATTTAGAATACGATACATTGAATCAGGAGTTACTTTGAGTAAATTCATTGCGTGTTCCGCGCCGTAACCTTCTGAAGTTAGTTCTTCGTATTTTTTCTTTTTCAAACGGCTTAGTTTATTTATAGCGTTGACTATTTTCTCTTTTTTATAATCACAGTAATTTATT